>DATGDE010000235.1:0-5988 GCA_035311125.1 Gemmatimonadales bacterium | reverse complement strand
ACGGTGCGATGCGGAGATACGTGCTGCGTCGAAACGTACCACTCCCCACCCCCCACTCCCCATATATTTACGCCGCCTCCATGTCCACCATCCTCGACCTACCATCCCTGCGCCCCGGTGAACGGGTGCAGGACACCTTTTTGGTGCTCGACGCCGAGCAGAAGGCCTTCGAGGGCGGCGCCTGCACGGTGCTCACCTTCGGCAACGCCTCTGGGCGCGTGCCGAGCGCCCCGTTCTGGGATCGCGACCAGGCGATGATCGAGGGGGTGCGGCGTGGCCATGTGGTGCAGGTGCTGGGGGAAATCGCCGACTACCGCGGCCGGCGTCAGTTGCGCGTGAGCTCGCTGCGTCTGCTCCCGCCCTTGTCTTCGGATGCCGAGCTCGATCGGCTGCTTCCCAGCGTCGGCGACGTGACTCGCCTCTGGGAGACCGTTGACACCTGGCGCGCCGAGCTGCAAGCGCCCCGTCTCGCTCGCGTCGTCGCCCTGTTTTTCGAGGACGCCGATTTCCGCCGCCGTTTCGGGGCGTGCCCGGCCAGCGTCGCGGGCCACCACGCGGCACTCGGCGGGCTCCTGCAGCACACGGTGGAGGTCGGCGCCATCGCGCGTACCATCGCGCGCGCTGCCGGCGCGGATGGGGAGGTCGTGCTCGCGGGCGCGCTGCTCCACGACATCGGGAAGATCGACGCGTATCGCTGGGACGGGATGTTCGATTACACCGAGGTCCACCACCTGGTCGGCCACGTCGTCCAGGGTGCCCTGATGCTCGAGCGGCGGCTCGACGAAGCCGCTGCACCGGTGTGCACGCCCGAAGAGCGCCGGCTGCTGGTGCACCTGATCCTCTCGCATCACGGGCGCCTCGAGTTCGGCAGTCCGGTCCCGCCGCTCACGCTCGAGGCGGAGGTGCTGCACTGGGCCGACAACGCCAGCGCGCGCACCGCGAGTATGGCGGACGCGCTGCGCGACGCTGACGCGTTCGCGGACGGACCGATTTCCCAGAAACGGTTCTGGCAGCTGGACAACCGGCGGCCGTATCGCGGCGCGAGCGACTGGGGCCGTACCGCGCAGCCCACCGGCGCCAACCGCTAAGCCGACCCCCGCGATGACCATGGAGAACCAGCCACGCTCCAGGCGATACCTGGCCATGCTCAGCCTGACCGCGCTGGGGGTGGTCTACGGCGACATCGGGACGAGCCCGCTGTACGCGCTCCGCGAATCCTTCTACGGCCCACTCGGCATCCCGGTGACCCCGGCCAACGTCCTGGGCGTGCTGTCGCTCGTCTTCTGGTCGCTGATCCTCGTCGTGACGATCAAGTATCACATCGTCATCATTCGCGCGGACAACAAGGGCGAAGGGGGAGTGCTCGCCCTCATGGCGCTGGTGCAGGGCAGCCGGCTGGCGCGCGGGCTGGCGCCCCGCCACGTCATGACCATCCTCGGGATCTTCGGCTCGGCGTTGATCTACGCCGACGGCGCCCTCACGCCCGCCATCTCGGTGCTGAGCGCCACGGAGGGGCTCGAGATCGCCACCCCCGGGCTCGCCCACTGGGTGCTCCCCCTCACGCTGGTGATACTCATCGGCCTATTCTTGTTTCAGAGCCGGGGGACGGCCCGGATCGGGGCGGTGTTCGGTCCCGTCATGCTCCTGTGGTTCGCGACGATCGCGGTCCTGGGCCTCGCCGCCATCGCCCGCCAACCGGGCGTCTTGGCCGCCGTATCGCCGGTCCATGCGATAGAGTTCTTCACCGAGAACCTCGGCCGCGGCTTCATCGTCCTGGGAGCGGTCTTTCTGGTCGTCACCGGCGGCGAGGCGCTCTACGCCGACTTGGGGCATTTCGGCCATGGCGCCATCCAACGGGCCTGGTTCACCGTCGCGGGGCCGGCGTTGTTGCTCAATTACTTCGGACAGGGGGCGTTGCTGCTGCGCGACCCGAGCGCCGCGGTGAACCCCTTCTATCACCTCGCGCCGACATGGTTTCTCTACCCGCTGATCGCGCTCGCCACCGTCGCCGCGATCATCGCGTCGCAGGCAATCATTTCGGGCGCGTTCTCGCTCACGCGGCAGGCGGTCCAGCTCGGCTACAGCCCGCGCCTCCAGATCGAGCACACCTCGTCGCGCGAGATCGGCCAGATCTACGTCCCTGCGGTCAACTGGGGACTGATGTTGCTCACCTGCTCGTTCGTCGCCGGGTTCGGATCGTCCAGCAACATCGCCGGGGCCTACGGGGTCGCGTTGTCGACGCTGATGGTCATGACGACGCTGATGTTCTACGTCATGTGCCGCGAGGTCTGGCGCTGGAGCTTCGCCCGGGCCGCCTTCGTGGTGGGGGTGTTCCTGGCAATGGACATCCCCTTCCTCATCGCCAACGCGCTGAAGATCCGGCACGGCGGCTGGGTTCCTCTGGTCACCGCCGCCGGGATCTTCCTGCTCATGTCCACGTGGAAGCGGGGTCGGGAGATCCTGTCGCGGCGGCTGCAGGAGAAGTCGGTGCCGCTCACGATCCTCATGGGCGACCTGGCAGCCGATCCGCCGCTGCGGGTCCCCGGCGTCGCAGTGTTCATGTCCGGCAACCCCGGCGGCACGCCACCCGCCTTGGTGCACAACCTCGCCCATAACAAGGTGCTGCACGAAAAGGTCGTGTTCCTGACGGTGGTCACCGAAGACGTGCCGCATCTTGCGCCGGACGAGCGCGTCACCGTCAAACGTATGGGGAAAGGCTTTCAGGAAGTCATTGCGCGCTACGGATTCATGGAAGATCCGAGCATCCTCGACATCATCGACCGGTGTCGCCTGAAAGGGCTGACGATCCCGCTCGAGGGGACGACGTTCTTCATGGGGCGTGAGGAGCTGGTGTCAACCGACCGCCCGGGGATGGCCCGATGGCGCGAACGGCTGTTCGCCTTCATGTCACGGAATGCCCTGCGGGCCACGGCGTTCTTCCAGATCCCCTCGACCCAGGTATTCGAGGTCGGGGCGCAGGTCGAACTCTAGGCGGCGGCCTCCAGCTCCCCTTTCTCGTCCGGCGCGGCCTTCCCGAGCCGGCGGAGACCGGTCCACCCCACCATGGCAGCCGCCAGCCCGAGCACCGGCAGCACCTGGATCGCCTGGAGCGCCAGGCCCGCGGCCACCGCCCGCTCCGCCGCGACATGATACGGCAGCAACGCTCCGACCATCGCCGCCTGCGTCACGCCGAGGTTGCCGGGGGTGAGCCTGCCGACGCCGCCGATGTTCACCGCCAGGAGCGCCGTGAGAGAGGCCGAAACCGGCAGTCCCAGCCCCGCCGCTCGCAGCACGAGATCGTAAGTCGCCCACTGCGCGAGCCAATTCACCAGTGCACATACGACCGGCCCCGCGAGGCGTGTCCCGACGCTCATGCGTGCCAGGAGCGTCGCGGGCTGGCGCAGCACCCGCGGCAGGCGAACGATCAGGCGTGCCCACCGGCCGAACCGCGAGAGGGCGAAGACGCTCACCACAGCAGTGGCCGCCCCGATCTGCAGTCCGCGCACCGCGGCCGGAACGTGCATGAACGACGGAGCCAGGACGAGAAACAGCGCGAGTCCCATCGCTTCCACCACGCGGGTCCAGGCCACGGAGAGTACCGCGGTGCTCACCGGAACGACTTCCCGCCGGGCCATCAATGTCACGCGCGCGGCGTCGCCGGTCACCCCCATGCTGATGGAATTGACCGCCGACCCGACCAGCGTCGCCTCCTGCGCGGAACGCCAGCGATGCGGGGCGACGGGCCGCAGCAGCAAGTGCCACGCCTGACCCTTGGCGAGCGGTGACAGCAGATTGACGGCGAGCGCCGCCACGAGCAACAGTGGATGCATCGCCGTCAGGGCCGCCCCGGTTTCGGGCCAGGGGAACCGCACCATCAGCCGCAGTGCCGCGGCGAGGCCGGCAATGAGAATCAGCCCCCAGATCCACCGCTTCATTGCACCAGCTCCGCGAGGGAACGAAAAGCGTAGCCTGCCGCGCGGGCATCGGCAATGATCCCCGGGAGCGCCTCGGCGGTCGGGGAGCGGTCGCCGCGGGGATTCGAGCCCTCCGGGTCGGAGCCATCGCCATCGTGTAGCAGAATGATCGCGCCCGGCTTGAGCTTCGCCCGCACGCGCCGCCGGATCTCTTCGGCCGGTGGCCGGTCGGAATCCCACACGCCGAAGGTCCAGGCGATCGTCCGGTAGCGCAGCCGACGGGTGACGCGCGCGACGAACGGATTGCGATACCCGTGGGGGGCCCGGAACGCGCGCGGGATTTCACCCGTGATCTCCATGATGTCCTGGTGGCCGCCCACGATTTCCGCCCGGATCGATCGTGGTCCCAGGCGATGCAGCTTGCGATGCGAACGCGTGTGGTTGCCGATTTCGTGACCCGCGCTCGCCACGCGGCGCGCCAGCGCGGGGTGGTAGCGCACCGCGGCGCCGACGAGAAAGAACGCGGCCGGCACGCGCTCGCGGTCGAGCGTGTCCAGAATCCGGTCGGTCACACCGGGACGCGGGCCGTCGTCGAAGGTGAGGTATAGCGATCGGCCGCGCTTCGATCCGCGGCCGACCACCCTGCCGAACAGCGGGCTCGTAGGGGAATACGCCCCCCAGGCGAGCGTGCCGACGGCCGCCCCTGCCGCGGCGAACGGCAGGATCACGCAAGCACCCGCTGGTAGACCTCGAGGATCCGGTCGGTCACGCGCGGCCAGGCATACTCGGCGGCTTTCGTCCGGCCCGCCACACCCATCGCCGCGCGTCGGGACGGATCGCCGATCAGGTCCGTCACGGCGTCGGCCCAGGCGTCCGGCTGGCGCGGCGGCACGAGGACCGCTTCCTCCCCGCCGTCCACGAGTTCGCGAAACCCGATGATATCCGACGCGAGGAACGGCGTCCCGCACGCCATCGCCTCGAGCAAGGTGATGCCGAACGAGGCCTTGGTGGTGGGACAGAGGTACAGGTCGGCCGTGCCGTAGTACTCCGGCCGCTCCCCGTTCACGCGCCCGACGAATCGCACGGCCTCGCCGAGCGGCCGGGCCGCGCGCTCGTATACGCGGCGCAGCGGCCCGTCGCCCGCGACCGTCAACGTGGTCTTCGGAAAGTGCTCCAGAATACGCGGCATGGCGTCGAGCACGGTCTCGAGGCCGTTGCGCGGATCGAGCCGACCGAGAAACAGGAGGCGCGGGCCTCTGTTCAGGTAGTCGGTCGGACGGCGCCCGTTGGGATGGAAGAGGTTCACGTCAACGCCGTTCGGGATGATCTCCCAGGAGCCCCGCAAATAGCGGGAGAGCGCCTGGACGACGGGCTCGCTTACGGCGATGCACGCCGCGAGCCGGTTCAGCCGCCGCTGCAGCGGGCGGCGGAACACGCTGTACCCGATCGAGCGCGGAAACCAGCTGTGGAACGTGGCGACGACCGGGAGTCCCAGCCGGCCGGCGGCGTTGGCTGCGAAGGGGCCGAGTACCGGAGCGAGACCGTCCTGCACGTGCACCAACTCAGCGCCGATCTCGCGCAACACCGATTCGATCCGGTCGGTGAGCCGCCACCCGGTGGTGACGCGGGCAAAAGCGCCGTTGGAGTAGATCACGCGGCTCGTTCCCACTCGGCGCACGTTGGGGAGGTCGGCCGCCCCCTTCATGTGCGAGGTGAGGATGGTGACGTCGTGGCCCCGGCGGCGCAGCTCGAGCGCGAGGTGGTGAACGTGCTCAGTGACCCCACCAAGGTGGGGGTAGTAGAATTCGGTGACGAGAGCGAGACGCATGAGTACGGGGCAGCCTATTGGAGAGGTCCCCTTGTGACCCCCTGAACCCCTCGAGCGTCAATAACGCGCAGGAAATCGAAGCCCCCGGAACGGCTCAATAGGCCGCCCGGGGGCCCCGCACACCGGTTACCCGGAGCCGAGGGATTGCTCCCACCGTTCTTCATCCTGCCGCCGCCGGTTGACTGTTGCGTCGCTCGGTAGGGCGATCAGGAGCTCCGGCTTCGATCCCCATGCAGCCTGGCCGGG
>DATGDE010000234.1:0-5319 GCA_035311125.1 Gemmatimonadales bacterium | reverse complement strand
AGGATCAGCTTGGCGATGGTGTTCAGTTGCATGTTGCTCGTGCCCTCGTAGATCGTCCCGATCTTCGCGTCGCGATATAATTTCTCGACCGGGTATTCCTTCGTGTACCCGTAGCCGCCGAACAGCTCCAGGCACACCGAGGTGACGCGCTCCGCCACCTGCGAGGAGAAGAGTTTCGCCATCGCGGCGTTCTGCGTGTATTCCGTGCCGGCATCCTTCAGCCGCGCCGCGTTGTAGACCATGAGCCGCGCCGCTTCCAGCTCCGTCGCGGCTTGCGCCAGCTGGAACTGCACCGCCTGGAAATCGGCGATCGGCTTGCCGAACTGCTTGCGCTCCTTGACGTACTGTGTCGCCGCCTGGAGGGCCCCGCCGGCCACCCCGATCATCTGCGCGCCGATGCCGATGCGGCCGGTGTTCAGGGTCTCGATCGCCACCTTGTAGCCCTTGCCGACCTCTCCCAGCACGTTGGTCGCGGGCACCTCGCAGCCGTCGAGGATCAGCTCGGTCGTGGACGACGCCCGGATCCCGAGCTTGTCCTCCTTCTTGCCGACGCTGAAGCCCTTGAAGCCGCGCTCCACGAGGAACGCCGTGATCCCCTTGTAGCCCTTGGCGAAATCGGTGTTCGCGAAGATCACGTACACGCCGGCCTCGGCGCCGTTGGTGATCCAGAGCTTGCGGCCCTCCAGCACCCAGCCGTCGCCCTTCGGCGCCGCCCGCGTCTGGAGCCCGAACGCGTCTGAGCCCGCCTCGGGCTCGGACAGCGCGTACGCCCCCACGGTGTCGGCCGCGAGCCGCGGCAGATAGCGGGCCCGCTGCTCCTCCGAGGCCCACTGCAGGAACGGCTCGATGACCAGGGTGTTCTGCACGTCCACGAAGATCGCCGCCGAGGCGTCCACGCGGGACAGCTGCTCGACGGCGAGCGCCGTCATGAAGAGGCCGCCGCCCGCGCCGCCGTGCTTCTCGGGGATCTCGATGCCCATGAGACCGAGCTCGAACAGCTTGGGGACGAGCGTGGGGTCGATGGCGCCCGCCCGCTCCATCGCCGCGACCCGCGGCCGCACCTCGCTGTCGGCGAAGTCCGCCACGGCGTCGCGGAACATCTGCTCTTCTTCGGAGAGGACCGTGAGCGGCGTGGCGGCGGTCGAGATCGTCATCAGACCTTCCGGTCGGCTACCTGGAGCATCTCGCGGATGCCGCCCAGCGACGACAACACGCCGGTGGCCTCGTAGGGCATATAGATCACCTTGTTGTTCTGCCCGGTCACCATTTCCTTCAGCGCCTCGAGGTAGCGAATGGCGATCAGGTAGCGGGCGGGATCGCCGCCCGATCCCTTGATGGCGCTCGTGATGCGCTCGATGGCCTGCGCTTCGGCTTCGGCCACCTTGAGCCGCGCAGCGGCCTCGGCATCCGCCTGCAGGATGCGCGCCTGCTTCGCGCCTTCCGCCTTGTTGATCTCCGACTGCCGGATGCCCTCGGCCTCGAGAATCGCCGACTGCTTCGACGCCTCGGCCGTGAGGATCGCCGCGCGCCGGTCGCGCTCGGCGCGCATCTGCTTCTCCATCGCGTCGCGGATGTCGCGCGGCGGGTTGATGTCCTTCAGCTCGACCCGCGCCACCTTGGCGCCCCACTTGTGGGTCGCGTCGTCGAGGATCTCGCGCAGCTTCGTGTTGATGTGCTCGCGCGACGAGAGCACCTGGTCCAGATCCAGCTCGCCGATCACGTTGCGCAGCGTGGTCTGGGTGAGCTTCTCGATCGCGTCGGGGAGGTTGGCGATCTCGTAGGCGGCGCGCACCGGGTCGGTCACCTGGAAGTAGATCAGCGCGTCGATCTCGACCACCACGTTGTCCTTGGTGATCACGTTCTGGCGCGGGAAGACGTACACCGTCTCGCGCAGGTCGATGGTGGAGGAGCGGTAGCGCCGGGTGATCGTCTCGCCGGAGGGGAGGCTGATCACCGAGTGCCAGTCGATGGCGCGCGGCTGGTCGAAGAACGGCACGATGAGGTTGATCCCCGACGCGAGCGTCCGATTGTACTTGCCGAGCCGCTCGACCACCATGGTCTGCGCCTGGCGGACTACGATGATGGTGCTGCGCACCACGATGATCGCGAGCAGCGCGATGGCGGCGACGACGATCAACCCGAAATTCATGACTCAGCCTCCTTCTCGACCACGAGCGTACTGCCGTCCACCTCGACCACCATCACCCGCGTCCCCGGCTCGACGGGCCCGCTCCCCTCGATCAGGGCACCGCGCCAGTCCTCCCCCTCTACTTTGACCCGGCCGAGCCGGGTCACCGGGTCGAAGCGCTGCACCACGACCCCCGATTTGCCGACCAGCGCCTCGACGTTGGTGCGGACCTCCATGCCGCGGGCATGCAGGAACCGCCGCACCAGAACCGGGCGCAGGCCGAACAGGCTCCCCACTGTGGCCGCCGCGAACACCAGGACCTGCCCGAACAGGCCGATCGGCAGGATCCCCGCCACCCCGGCAGCCAGGCAGCCGATGGCGACGCTCGCCAGCCAGAATCCGGGGGCGAACATCTCTGCCACGAGCAGCAGCGCCGCCGCGACGATCCAGATCTGCCAGGCCGACACCGCATCCTCCACTGCTCGAGAGGGCCAACGCGGGTGCAAACTACCGCCCCCCGGGGCGGCGCGCGACCGCTGCAACCTTATGAAGCGAACCCCCGTCCTATAAGGCCGCCGGTCCTACTTCATACTCGAGGAGAGCTCCATGCGCAGCGTGATCGTCATCGGCGCAGCCCTCGCCGCCGCGCCCGCGGTGGCCGGTCAGGCCCCCCAGCGCTATACCGTGGCCGGAGACAACGTCGCGATCTACAACCTCGCCGGGGTGGTGCGGCTGGAGGGTGGCCCGGCGGGCGACGTGGTGGTCGAAGTCACTCGCGGCGGCGGCGACGCCGCCAAGCTCCGGATCGAGACCGGACCTATCGGCTCGCGCCAGACGCTGCGGGTGATCTACCCCGACGACGACGTCGTCTATTCCGCCATGGGCTACCGGGGGAGCACCACCCTCGACGTCCGCGACGACGGCACGTTCTCCGGGGACCGCCACGAGGGCGGCCGTGGGCACCGCGTCCGCATCAGCGACGACGGCTCCGGCCTGGACGCCCACGCCGACCTCCGCATCCTGATTCCCGCCGGACGCCGCATCGCGGTCTACCTCGCGGTCGGCAAGATGACGGCGACCAATGTCGCCGGCGACGTGAAGCTCGACGTCAGCTCGGCCGACGTCGCGGCGAACGGCATGAAGGGATCCCTCAGCGTGGATGCCGGCTCGGGGGACGTGCGCGTGACCGATGTCGCAGGGGACCTCAACCTCGACACCGGCTCCGGCGACGTGGTAGTGTCCGGGGCGAAGGGGGACAACCTGCTCATCGATACGGGGTCGGGCGACGTTACGCTGGACCACGCCGAGGGCCGCAGCCTGAAGATCGATACCGGCTCCGGCAATGCCGACGCGACCGCCGTGACCGCCGACGACCTCATCATCGACACGGGCTCGGGGGACGTCACCCTCGAGCTGCTGGCGGGGGGCGGCTCGATCGACATCGACACCGGCTCGGGCGGGGTCACGCTCACTCTGCCGGGCGCGTACGGCGCCGACGTAGTGCTCGACACCGGCTCGGGTGAGATCGACCTCGGCGGCATCTCGGTCACGGTGCGGAAGCTCGCGGAGGACCACATCGAAGGCCGCATCGGCGACGGCAAGGGGCGGTTGCACGTGGAGACGGGGAGTGGGGATGTGAGACTCAAGCGAGCCTGAGCCGTCAGCCGTCAGCTATCAGCCGTCAGCCAGAGTTCACTCCACTGGCTGGCGGCGCGTCGTTTGGGTCATGCGTGCAACATACGGATGATGAGTGTCACACCCGTTTTCCCAATCCTGTCTTCCAGGCTCATTGGCGAGGACAGGATGAGAGATTTCCGGGAGCTGAAGGTTTGGGAGAAGGCACACAGCTTGACGCTGCGACTGTACAAACTGACGCGATCGTTTCCGAAGGACGAGCGCTATGGATTGACCGCGCAGATCAGGCGCGCCGCAGCGTCAATCGGCGCCAACATCGCCGAGGGCTGCGGTCGGCGAACCCCCGGTGACTTTGCGAGGCTCCTCCAGGTTGCCGTGGGTTCAGGAAGTGAGCTACAGTATCACCTGTTATTGGCGTCGGACCTCGAATACATGCCTCGTCAGGAGTACGAACAATTGGACCGATCAACGGCCGAAGTGAAGCGCATGTTGACGACTTTCATTCGCAGGCTGATGGCTGATGGCTGACGGCTGATGGCGGACGCCTCGGTTCGCCTCGACAAGTGGCTCTGGGTCGCACGCTTCTTCAAGACCCGAGCCGCGGCCGCCCAGGCGATCGCGGCAGGGCGGGTCGAGGTCAACGGGGTGCAGGCGAAGCCGGCCCGACCGCTCGCCGTCGGAGACCGGCTGCGGGTACGCAAGCCGCCGTATGCGTTCCTGGTCCGCGTCGTCGCGCTCAGCGCTCAGCGTGGATCGGCGAAGGTCGCCGCCGGCCTCTACGAAGAGGATGCCGCAGGCAAGGCGTCACGCGAGCGGCTCGCACGTCAACTGCGAATCGCCCCGACCCCCGCCTTCGAGGGGAAAGGACGACCCACCAAGCGGGACCGCCGCGAGCTGGAGCGGCTGCGCGGAGACGACACGGAGTAGGATTCGCCTGCGACGGTCAGGACCTGCCCGCCCTCCGTCCCAGGAACCACCCGAACGCAGCGCCCAGCCCGGCGCCGATCACGGCCATGATCGCGAGCTTCCGCGAAGCGCTGAACGGCACGAAGCGCGTCTCCGCGCCCGTGATCTCGACCACCCCGATCGGCTTCGCAGCGACGCCACCGCCCGCTCCTTCGCCTTCTCCCTCCGCCGGCGTCTTGCCGTTCTTGCTCTTCTTCGCGTGGGTCCCGTGGCCGCTGCCCGCCCCGAACCCGTACAGCACCCTGGCGACCGGAATGACCGTCTTCCCATCGGTCGTGATCGGCGTGCCGTACACCGCCTTCACGTTCGCGCTGGTCCGCAAATGCTCGACCGCGCCATCGATCAGCTCTTTCGTGCTCATACGTGCCTCCTGCAGGGCAGCCTACGCCACGACGATTGAAGGTGTTGTGAACGAACGGTGAGAAGGGCATTCTCCCCGGCAGGAGCAGGCCACCGCAGCCGGAGTAGCCCTGGAACGACGAGCGGCGGGCCCAGAGGCCCGCCGCTCGGCAGTGTGGCACAGCGCTTCGCTCAGCGCCGCTGCAACTTGGACAACAGGCGCAGCATTTCGAGATAAAGCCAGATCAGCG
>DATGDE010000233.1:0-7506 GCA_035311125.1 Gemmatimonadales bacterium | reverse complement strand
GGGGTAACGGAGCGGCCCTGTACGAGCTCCGGGACGTCCCCCGTGAAGGTCTGCTGCGACCAGCGGAACGCCGCCAGGTCGGAGAAGCTGGTTGCCCGATCGCGCCAGTCGAGATAATTGGCCGGATTGACGACGTTGGTCTCCTGGTCCCGCGCCGCGAACCGTTCCCACACGAGCACGAGGCGGCTCGGGTCCTGAAACGTCAGGGGACGCAACAGCACGGCGTCGACCACGCTGAAGATCGCCGTCGTGGCCCCGATGCCCAGCGCGAGCGTCACGACCGACGCGAACGTGAACCCCGGACTGTGCACCAGCCGGCGCAGGGCGTAACGGATGTCCTGGAGCAGGGTTTCCATTGAACCTCCAGAGGCAGGTGTCAGGCGCCAGGTGTCAGGGAGAGAAACCCTGGCCCCTGACACCTGGCCCCTGGCACCTATTCAGTTCGCAACGCCACCACGGGATCCACCACGGTCGCCCGGCGCGCCGGCAGGTAGCTCGCGACCAGCGCCACGCCGACGAGCAGCAGCGGAATGGCCACGAAGGTGAGGGGATCGGTAGTGCTCACGTCGAACAACATGGTGCGCATCACACGCGTCACCGCGAACGACGCGAGCAGGCCCACGCCCACGCCGATCAGCGCGAGGCGCAGTCCCTGCCGCAGCACGAGGGCGAGGACGTCGCGCGCGTCGGCTCCCAGCGCCAGCCGGACCCCCAGCTCGCGCGAGCGCTGCGTCACAGTGTAGCTCATGACGCCGTAGAGGCCGATCGAGGCGAGCGTCAGCGCCAGCAGCGCGAACCCGCCCAACAGGATCATGGCGAACCGCCGCGAGCCGGTGGACCGCTCGATCAGCCGATCCATGGACTCGGCGTCCGTCACGGGGAGGTCGGGATCCACGGACTGCACGGCTGCACGGACCGCGCCCAACGCCGCCATCGGCTCACCGGCGGTCCGGACCGTGAAGCCCATGAAGGGCAGGGTGTATTGCGCCAGCGAGAAGTAGACCTGCACGCGCTTCTCGGCGTCCAGCCCCTCGTGCGCTATGTGTCCCACGACACCCACGACCTGGATCCACTGAGCATGCGGGTCGGTCGGCATGCTGAAGGTGATCCGCTTGCCGATGGGATCGCTGTTGGGCCAGTAGCGCCGGACCATCTCCTGATCCACGATGCAGACGCCCTGAGTGCCGGCGCGATCGGCATCGGTGAACTGACGGCCGGCGAGGAGCGGCACCTTCATCGCGGCGAAGTAGCCGGGCGTGACGGCGCGCATGTCGCCCCAGGGCATCGGCACGTTGGGCGGCGGTTGATAGCCTTCGACGTTGAAGCTCGCGGTGGACATGCCGCCGGCGAACGGGATGTTGCTCGTGCCGCCCGCGCTCACGACGCCCGGGGTCGCATTGACGGCCGCGGTGAGCCGTTCGAGCACCTGGAAGCGCACGGTGTCGTTTGGGTACTTGGTCTGCGGCAGCGACACGTAGAACGTGAGCAGATGGTCCGCACGGAACCCCGGATCGACGTGGGTCACGCGCGCGAAGCTGCGGATCAGGAGCCCGGCCCCGACGAGCAGGGTGAGCGCGAGCGCCACGGTCGAGATGACGAGTCCGCGCCGCAGCGCGAGGCTGGAGCGGTGCCCGACGGAGCGCCCGCCCTCCTTGAGGGATTCGTGCAGGTCGGTGCGCGCCATGTGGAGCGCGGGCGCGAACCCGAAGAGCAACCCCGTGCCGAGCGAGACGAGCACCACGAACCCCAGCACCCGGGCATCCACGGCGACGTGCGCGGTCGTCGGCAGATTGCCGCCGTTGAGCGCCAGCAGGGCGGGAACGCCCCACAGCGCGAGCAGCACGCCGAGGGCGCCCCCGGCGAGCGCGAGCACGATGCTCTCGGTCAGCAGGTAACGCATCAGCCGCCGCGGTGAGGCCCCCAGCGCGACGCGCACCGCGATATCGCGCGCCCGTGCCGCGGTGCGGGCCAGCTGGAGATTGGCGACGTTGGCGCACGCGATCAGCAGCACGAATGCCACGGCGCCGAGCAGGATGAGGAGGCCCGACCGGACGGTGCGGGTCGTCTCGTCGGCGAGCCCGGTCACCGCGAGGTCCCAATCCGGTGCGTAGTCGTCCTTGTAGGCCGTACGGAGCTGCACCGCAAGGGCATGCATCTGGGACTGGGCGCGCTCCAGGGAGACCCCCGGCGCCAGCCGCGCGACGAAGTTGAGGTATTCGTTGGTGCGCCGGTTGTCGGCGAAGTCGGCCGGCTGGAACGTGATCGGCGTCCACAGATCGGCGCGCCGGAACCCGGGGTCCGCGAACCGTGCGGGCATGACCCCGACGATCTCGTAGCTCTCGTTGTCCAGCATCATGGTCCGGCCGACGGCGGCGCGATCGCCGCCGAAGCGCCGCTGCCACAGTGCCCACGACAGCACGACCACGTGGTTCTTCCCGGCCTCGGCCTCATCGGGCCGCAGCGCGCGGCCCAGCGCAGGCGCCACGCCCAGGAGCGGAAAGAAGTCCCCCGAGACGCGGACCGCGGTGACATGCTCGGGCTGGCCGTCGCCTGTGAGGTTCACCCCCATGTCCGACGCGACCGCGGCGCTGGAGAACAGATCGGTCCGGGCGCGGTAGTCGCGAAATCCCGGGACCGAGACCGAAGCGCGGAGACCGTTGAGCGACGGATAGAAGTGGTGCACCACGACGAGCCGGTCGGGCTCGCGGTAGGGCAGTGGCGCGAGGAGCACGCCGTTCACCACCGAGAAGATCGCGGTATTCGCGCCGATGCCGAGCGCGAGGGTGAGCACGGCGATCGTCGTGAAGCCCGGATGCCCGAGCAGGGAGCGGACGGCGTGACGGATGTCCTGCAGCAGCGCTTCCATTTCATACCTCGCTGTGGCCAGTGGCCTGTGTCCAGTGGCCGGTTGTTGTGTCACCGACCACTGGCCACCAGCCACCGACGACTGTCAGTTCACGATCCACCCATCTTTCAGCTGCACGATCCGATTGCCGTACCCTGCGTTCGTCTCCGAATGCGTCACCTGCACGATGGTCGTGCCGGCGGTGTTGAGCCGCTTGAACAGCTCCATGATCTCACGACCCTGGTCGGAGTGGAGGTTGCCGGTCGGCTCGTCGGCGAGCAGGATCTGGGGCTTGTGGATGACCGCCCGGGCCACGGCGACGAGCTGCTGCTGCCCGCCCGAGAGCTGCCGCGGGTACAGATCCTTCTTCGCCACCATCCCGAAGCGGTCCAGCGTGTCGGCGACGATCGCCTGGCGCTCGGCCTTCTTGATGTCGCGGTAGGACAGGGGAATGTCGAGATTCTCCGCGACCGTGAGGTCGTCGAGCAGATGGTACTGCTGGAACACGAATCCCACGTACTGCTTGTGCAGCGCCACGCGGTCCTTGGGCTTCAACTTGTGCACGACGTTGTCGAACAGCGTGTAGTCGCCCGTCCATTCGCCGTCCAGCATGCCCAGGATGGCCAGGAGGGTGGACTTGCCGGCGCCCGAAGGGCCCATGATGGTCACGAACTCGCCCGGCCGGATGTCGAGCGAGACCTGGCGCAGCACGAACACCTTGCCGCCGCCCTGGGGATAGGACTTCTCGATGTTGCGTAGCGCGATCATGAGGTTCCGGTGTCAGGTGTCGAGTGTTAGGTGTCGGGGGACGGGTGTCGCGGCCCGGCGAGCTCTGCTGATAGCGTACGACACCCGAGTTCGGCCAGCACGTCGCCGGAGCCGGGCCGGAGGTCGATGTAGTCCAGCCAGGAGGAGGCAGCAGTGGGGGCCCGAGGGGTTGCGGGAGCCAGTACGTGTGCCGGCAGGGGGCGCACGGTCCGGGCGATCCGCTTGGGACACGGCATGCGTTCGCTGCTCATGCCGAGCATCAAGAACGCGGTGAGGGTGAGTGCAGGAACAGTAGTCATGGCGAACCCCCTATTCGGACCTGAGGGCGACCAGTGGGTCAACGCGCGCCGCCCGGCGCGCGGGGAGATAGCAGGCGAGCAGGGCGACCCCCGCCAGCAGCGCGGAGATCCACGCGAGCGTCGTCGGATCGCTCGGTCGCACCCCGAGCAGTTGATGACGCAGCAGCTGCGCGGCGCCCAGTGCGGCGGCGCCGCCGGTGACGAGCCCGATGAGGGTGATTCGGACGCCCTGCGAGAGGATCAGGGTGATGATCTCACGCCGCCCCGCTCCCAGCGCGGTGCGGATGCCGAGCTCCCGCGTGCGCTGCGCGACGCCGTACCCCACCACGCCGTAGATCCCCATCGCCGCGAGGGCCAGGGCGAGCCCGCCGAACGCGCCGAGCAGCCAGGCGACCGCTCGCTGCACGAACACGGCGGCGCCGGTGAATTCCTCGAGGGTCTGCGGGTCGAGGAAGGGAACCCCGGGGTCGGCGGCGGCGAATTCGCGCTGCAGCGGCTCCACGAGGCTTGGCGCGGCCACTCCGGCCCGCACCACGAACGCCACCCCGCCGGCATACTGCTGCGCCAGCGGGAGGAACACGAACGGTGTGGGCGCTTCGTCGAGCGTGTGGTACTTCCCCGTGGCCACGACGCCGACGACGGTGCGCGCCGCGCCGGCGATACCTACGTGCCGGCCAATGGGGTCCAGACCCCGCCAGTAGCGGTCGACGAACGCCTGGTTGACCACGGCGACGGGCTGCCCGTCGGGCCGATCCTGGGCCGTGAACTCGCGGCCGGCGAGGATCCGTGTCCCCACGGTGCGGAAGTAGTCGGGTCCCGCGCGATTCAGCTGGATCGACATGTTCTCGCCCGGCTGAGGGGTGTAGCCCTCCACCGCGGCGCTGCTCGAGTTCCGGCCGCCGAACCCCAGCGGGACGTTGGCGACGAGACTCGCGGCACGGACGCCGGGGGTGGCCCGGAGGCGCTCGAGCATCTGGTCGTAGAAGGGAAGCGCCCGCTCACGCGAATAGCCCGCCAGCTGCATGTCGGTGCCGATCAGCAGGACATGCGCGGGATCGGTGAAGCCGCGATCGAGCTGCTGGGCATAGCGCAGGCTGCGGGCGAACAGGCCGGCCGCCACGAGCGCGATCATCGAGAGCGCGATCTGGGCCACGGCCAGCGTACCGCGCAGCGTCGAGCGGCTCATCCCGCGGCTCACCGCCTCGTCCTTGAGGGCGGGAATCAGGTCGGGACGGGAGCCGCGCAGCGCAGGGATCAGCCCGAAAAGCAGGACCGTCAGCGTGGTGACCCCGGTGGCGAAGGCGAGGACACGCCAGCTCAGCGGGAGTGCGAAGGAGATCGGCACCGGTGCCGCGTTGGGAACGAACTCCCCGAACAGCCCCTTGCTCCAGGCGGCGATCGCGACGCCCACCACGCCCCCCGCCAGGGCCAGCACCGCGCTCTCGAGCAAGAGCTGGCGGACGAGTCGCGAACGCCGGGCGCCGAGCGCCACCCGCACGCTCATCTCCTTCACCCGTCCGGCGGCCCGGGTCAGGAGCAGGTTGGCGACGTTGGCGCAGGCGATCAGCAGCACGACCCCGGTGATGCCCAGGAGCGCGAGGAACGCCGGCCGGAACCACACGACGGGAGGGGCGGAACCGAAGCCGTCGGCGGTGGCCGAGAGAATGCGGTCCTCTTGGTATGTGGCAGCCAGGCGGGCCTCGACCGTACGCATTTCCGTCCGGGCCTCGGCGAGCGTCACCCCGGGCTTGAGGCGCGCGAACGCATCGAGCCATTGGTTGTCGCGCGACGTGAGGCGGTCCCCTCCCCCGGTGAGTTGGGCCAGCATGGTGAGGGGCGCCCAGAAGTCGAAGGACAGGCCGACGAAGTTGCCCACGAACTGCGGCGGCATGACCCCGACGATCGTGAAGGGCTGTCCGTTAAAGAGTGTGGTGCGGCCGATGACACCGGAGTCGGCGGATAACCGCCGGCTCCAGTACCGGTAGGAGAGGACGACCACCGGGTGCGCCCCGGGTGCGCTGTCTTCGGCCGGAACGAACCCGCGCCCCAGCCACGGCCGCACGCCCAGCACGTCGAAATAGTTCGCCGTCACCATCATCCCGAAGGCGCGCTCGGCCTGCCCGGTGGTGCGCACGCTCGCCTGGATGATGTCGTAGCCCGCGATGCCCGTGAATCCGCGGGCCTGGGCGCGCCATTCCTGCAGGTCGGGATAGGACACGCTCCACACCGCGCCCTGTGGACCCAGGGTGTGCAGCTGCACGATGCGGTCCAGGGCTGGGACGGCCGGCAGGGGGTGGAGCACCAGGCCGTCGAGCCAGGCGAAAATCGTGGCGTTCGCGCCGATCGCGAGACCGATGGACAGCACCGCGAGGAGCGTGATGCTCGTGGTCTTGCGCAGGGTGCGCAGCGCGTAGCGGAGGTCCTGGAGCAGGGTGTCCATGATCACTCTGACCTGAGTGCGACGAGAGGATTGACGCGGGCGGCCCGCCGGGCTGGCAGGTAGCAGGCGAGGAGGCCGACCGACGCGAGCAGCGCGGCCGCACCCAGAAACGCGGGGCCGTCGGTCGGCGGGACCTGGTACAGCAGGGTGCCGACGAGCCCGCGGGCGGCGAACGCCGTCGCGAGCCCGAGGATGATTCCCGCGGCGGCCGGGGCCATGCCTTGGCTGACGACGAGGCGCAGGACGTCGCGCCGCTGGGCGCCGAGTGCCACGCGCACGCCGATTTCCCGAGTGCGCAGCGCCACGACGTACGCGATCACGCCATACACGCCGACGCCGGCGATGGCGAGCGCGAGTAGGGCAAACGCGCCCACCATGGCCAGGGCGAAGCGCGAGGTGGCGGTCGATGCGCGCACCACGTCGTCGAGCGTGCGGACTTGGGCCAGCGGCATGTTGGGATCCAGCTCATGCACCGCTTGTCGCACTTCGCCGATCAGATCTGCGGGCCGACGCACGGACCGGAGAGTGACGGTCATGCTGCGGATCGCGCCGTCGACGCTGTCAGGGACCGTCGCCGGAAACTGCGCATGCGGCAGGTACATCTGCGGCCGTGGTTCGGCGTCGAGACTGTTCTGGTGGACGTCCGCTACGACGCCGATCACCGTGCGCGGCAGCGAGTCGGCCATGCCACCCAGCCGGAATCGTGCTCCAATCGGATTCGCTCCGTGCCAGTACTTGTCGGAGGTGGCCTGATTGATGACCACGACTCCGGGAGCGCCCTGGGCATCGCCGGCGTCGAACCAGCGACCGGCGGCGAGGCGCAGCCCCATCGCTTCGGCATAGCCAGGGGTCGCGACCATCCAATCCGCGGTGGGCACCGGCTCATGCCCCACCGGCAACGGGCGGCCTTCGATCAGGAACCCCCAATCGCCGGGGGCGTCGCTGAGTGGCAAGTCGCTCGTCGCCCCGGCGGCGGCGACTCCGGGAACTCCGCGCATCCGGTCCAACACGGCGGCCACGAAGCGACGCCCGGCGACCGTGGTCGGATACGAGGCGCTCGGCACGGACAACCGGAAGGTCAGCACGCCGCCGGGGGCGAATCCGGGGGGCACTGAAGTGAGTCGCACGAAGCTGCGCAGCAGCAGGCCGGCGCC
>DATGDE010000232.1:0-8713 GCA_035311125.1 Gemmatimonadales bacterium | reverse complement strand
ACGACGACACCAATCCGATTCGCGAGCTGCAGCGGCTGTACCGCCTGCACCAGCTGTACTTCTTCCAGAGCCGTCCCGAAGATCTGATCCCCATCACCCCCGAGGTCGTGCGGCAGCTGGAGCCGATCCTCCTGTCCGAGCCGGTCAATCAGCCGCAGAAGTGGCTCGACGCCCCGCAGGGCACCGCCAACGCGAAGTTTCTGCAGGCGCTGGAGAACTTCATGTACTGGGAGAACTACGACGTGCGCGTCCGCACCGACGGGAAGATCGACCGGGTGGCGCTGGAGGATATCCTGGCGCGCCGGAGGAAGCGCTGACCATGGCGGCGCCCGCTCCGGTCACCTCAGGGACAGCGAACTGGTTCGGCCATCCACGCGGCCTCTCCACGCTCTTCTTCACCGAGATGTGGGAACGGTTCAGCTACTACGGGATGCGCGCCTTCCTCATCCTGTACATGACCGCGTCGGTCGCGAACGGCGGCCTCGGCTTCGACGATAAACACGCCGCGACGGTGTACGGGAACTACGTCGGCAGCGTGTGGCTCACGCCGATCCTGGGTGGCCTCATCGCCGACCGGCTCCTCGGACAATACCGCAGTGTCCTGTTGGGCGGCGTCATCATCGCGTTAGGGCATTTCACCCTCGCCTTCAAGGCACTGCCATCGTTCTACCTCGGGCTGGTTTTAATCGTGCTTGGCACCGGACTGCTCAAACCCAACGTCTCGACGATCGTGGGATCGCTGTACCAGGAGGGTGACGAGCGCCGCGATGCCGGCTTCTCCATGTTCTACATGGGCATCAACCTTGGCGCCTTCATCGGACCGCTCATCGCCGGCGGGCTGGCGCAAAAGGTGAACTGGCACCTGGGCTTCGCGATGGCGGGAATCGGGATGGTGCTGGGATTGATCCAGTACGTCGTAGGGCGGCGGCACCTCGAGCCCGGGCTGGTGCGACTCGCCGCTCGTCCCAAGTCGGTGAGCGCATCGATCGACACCGGCGCACAGGGTCTCACGGCGGAAGAATGGAAGCGGATCGCCGTGATCTTCATTCTGTTCATCTTCGCGTCCGTGTTCTGGGGCGCGTACGAGCAGGCCGGTTCCACGCTGAACCTGTTCGGCGATCGCTACTCGAACAATGTTGTGCTTGGGTTCGCCTTTCCATCCTCCTGGTACGTCTCCGTTCAGGCCGGATTCGTCATCCTGCTCTCTCCGGCCTTCGCCTGGTTGTGGCTGAAGCTCGGGTCGCGGCAGCCGTCGAGTCCTACTAAGTTCGCGCTCGCCCTGGTGTTCGCCGCACTCTCGTTCCTCCTCCTCGTGCCGGCCGGCGTGCTGGCTCAAAGCGGCACGGGCGTACGGGTGAGTCCTCTATGGTTGGTCGGGTCATATTTCGTTCAGGAATTGGGGGAGTTGTGCCTCTCCCCGGTGGGCCTCTCGGCTGTCACCAAGCTGGCACCCGTGCGCATGGTCAGCTTCATGATGGGCGTATTCTTCCTCTCCAACTCGCTCGGCAACAAGCTGGCGGGCTGGACCGCCGGGTTCTTCAGCTCGATGCCGCTCTCGAAGCTGTTCGGGGCAATAGCGGTGGTCTGCCTCGTCGCGGCAGTGATCATGTTCGCGCTGATCCGGCCCGTGAAGAAACTGATGGGGGGAGTGGATTAGCGATCCCCAGGAGGAGCGCGTCCGTGCTGCCCTCCGCGAGCGCTACACCGTGGAGCGGGAGCTGGGGCGCGGAGGCATGGCCGTCGTCTACCTGGCCCGCGACCTCCGCCACGACCGGCGCGTCGCCATCAAAGTGCTGCGCCCCGAGCTGGCGGTGTCGCTGGGGCCCGAGCGGTTCCTGCGCGAGATCCGGGTCGCCGCCACCCTGAACCATCCCCACATCCTGCCGCTGCACGACTCCGGCGAGGCGGGCGGCTACCTGTACTACGTGATGCCCTACGTCGAGGGCGAATCGTTGCGGGGTCGCCTGATGCGGGAGCACCAGCTTCCCGTGGACGAAGCGGTCCGCATCGCGCGGGATGTCGCGAGCGCGCTGAGCTATGCACACGATCACGACATCGTGCACCGGGACATCAAGCCGGAGAATGTCCTGCTGGCGGGTGGTGGCCAGGAGGCGGTCGTCACCGACTTCGGCATCGCGCGCGCGGTCTCGGCGGCGGGCAAGGACGACCTGACCGGGGCGGGAGTCGCGATCGGGACGCCGGCCTACATGAGTCCCGAGCAGGCCAGCGCGGCGGTCACCATCGACGGGCGCAGCGACATCTATAGCCTCGGCTGCCTGCTCTACGAAATGCTGGTGGGTCATCCGCCGTTCACCGGCGGGTCGCAGCAGGAGGTGCTGGTCCGTCACACGCTCGATCCCGTGCCGACCATCACCGCCGGGCGGGCCGCGGTATCGGTCCCGCTGCAACGGGTGGTGTATCGCGCACTGGCCAAGGCACCGGCCGACCGGTTCGCGACCGCGACGAAATTCGCGGAAGCGCTGGATGCGGCAGTCAGCGGCACGGTCACCGCACCGCACGTTGGCCGAGGATGGCGCTGGGGGGCACGCGCGGCGGTGGCCCTCGTCACGCTCATCCTCGGGGTGGCCGCTGCCCGGCGCTGGTGGGCGCGGCCCGTGCCGCTGGACGAGCGCGTCGTCGCGGTGCTGCCGTTCCGGGTCAGCGGGGCCGATCCCTCGCTCGAGTACCTGCGGGAGGGGATGATCGATCTGCTGGCCGCGAAGCTCACGGGAGACGGCGGTCCGCGGGCCGTGGACCCCCGCACGGTGATCAGCGCGTGGCGGCGACGGGCCGGCGGCCAGGAGTTGCCGCAGGGCGATGCGCTGCGGCTGGCACGAGGCCTGGGGGCGGGGCGCGTGCTGCTGGGGGCCGTGATCGGGACCCCGGCCCGCCTCGTGTTGAGCGCGTCCCTCATTCCGGCGTCCGGCGGCCGATCGAGCACGGAGGCCAGCGTCCAGGGCCCGGTCGACAGCCTGCTCTCGCTGGTGGACCAGCTCGCCGCTCAGCTGCTGGCGCTCGGCGCCGGGGAGGCGCCGCAGCGCCTCGCATCGGCGACGAGCACATCGCTGCCGGCGCTGCGGTACTATCTCGACGGCCAGGCGGAATACCGCCGCGGACGCTACCAGGATGCCGTGCGCCTGTTCGAGCAGGCGTTGATGGAGGACTCCACCTTCGCCCTGGCAGCGCTGGGATTGCGATCCGCGGGCGGCTGGATCGGCAGCGCCGAGGCGAATCGTGGGCTACGGCTCGCGTGGGCGGAGCGGTCGCGGCTGAGCGCGCGGGATCGCGCGATCCTGAGCGGCCTCGCGGGCCCCGCGTTTCCGGGGTTCTCGACCGAGCGCGCCGAGCTCGCCGCGTGGCAGCAGGCGGTGACCCTGGCGCCGGATCAGCCCGAGGCGTGGTACGAGCTGGGCGACGAGTATTACCACTCCGGCGACATGATCGCGGCGGACCCTGTGGGCGAGCGCGCCACGGCCGCGTTCCAGCGCGCGGTCGAGCTCGACTCGACGTTCGCCGCTCCGCTCGCCCACCTGGTCGAGCTGGCGGCGCGTCGCGGCGACACCGCCGCGGTGCGCCGGCTGGGCACGCTCTATTTCGCCACCGACAGCGTGGGCGAGGTTGCCGACTACCTGCGCTGGCGCGTGGCCGTGGCGCTGGGTGACGGCGTGGCGCTCGAGCGTTTGCGCGCCCGCATGCCCGACATGGACGAAGAGAGCCTCCGGCGCATCGTGGTGGCCGTGCAGCTCGACGGGCTTCCCGGGGACGACGTCGGACGAGCAGCGGCGCTCTGGCTGCGGTCCAGCGACACGCCGCGGGCACACTGGCTCGTGCTGCTCCGGCTGCATGACCTCGCGCTGAATCAGGGCCGTCCGGCGGAAGCGCTCGCGCTCACCGACTCGCTCGTCGCGATCGTGCCGGCGTCGCACGCCGCCCTCCGCATCCGCGTGGACGATGCGCTGTACGCCGGTGGGAGCGCGGCGGCGGCGGCGCAGGCGATTCGAACGATCGCGCGCGCCGCGGCCGCTCCACCCGCTCCCCGGCCCGAGGACCGGACCGAGCAGGACGCCGACCTCTGCGCACTGGAGCGGTGGAACCTGGCGCACGGCGAGACGGGCGGTACGGCGGCGGCGATCGCGCGACTGCACGGCGCCTCGCCCGGCCTCGACACGCCGGAAGCGAACACGTACAACCGGTGGTGCGCGACCGTGCTGGAAGCGCTGCTGGCGGCGCGCGGGCGACGTGGCGTGTCCACCGCGCTGGCGGCGCTCGATTCCCTGATGCAGACCGGGCCACGTCCGATTGAGTTCTGGAACGGCCTCACCTATCAGAACCTCATCTATGCCAACCTGGTCGTCTCACAGCTGCGCGAGCTCGGCGGCGACCCGGCGGGGGGGCTCGCGGCGGCGCGTCGCCGGCCGTATCACGGTGCAGGAGCGGCGTACCTCGCCGCGTTTCTCCGTCAGGAGGGCCGGCTGGCCGAGGCGGTCGGGGATCGCCGTGGCGCGATCGGCGCCTACCGACGCTATCTGGCCCTGCGGTTCGCGCCCGAGCCGTCGGTACGACCGGAAGTGGAAGGCGTACGTGCCCAGCTGGCGCGGCTCGTCACGGAACGGTAGCGGCAGGGAAAGGAGCGGGTCGATGCTCAAACGGTTCAGCGCGTTGACGCTCGCGGTGGGGCTCTGCCTCCCCTACGGGTGCGGCGTGCGCCCGATCAGCGGCGTGTGGCACGATGTGCCGACCGTAGCGCTGCTCGGCGTGCCGGTGCTGGCCACGGTGATCTATGTGCTCCATACGCTCGTGCCGGCGCTGGCTGCATTCCACGAGCGCCACTCGCGGACCCTGCACAGCGCGTTCCGCGTCGTCTATTACGGACTGCTGGGGGGCTACCTGGCGTTCGCCGTCACGCGGCGCGAGGGATGGCCGGGCACGGTCGAGGTCGCCGTGGCCCTCGTCGTCACCGGCGTGCTCGCCGTGTGGCCGCAGCACCGCGGCACGAGCGCCGCCCGCCTGCCGCTGCTGCTGCTCACCGTCGTGGGGGTGCCCGAGGTCGCCTACCTGGTGGGTTTCTTGCGCGATGGGAGCCTGCAGGTGGGCGGCTGGGTGTTCACCGCCGGCTGGGTGCTGGCGGTCATCGCGGAGGTCCAGGTGCTGGCCGCCTCTCCTCCGACCTAGGCCATCGGCTCCTCGGCGAAGTGACACGCCGCGACGTGCCCCGGTGCGATCTCTCGCAGCGCCGGCGCCTCCGTGCGGCAGCGCTCGTTCTTCTTCGGATGCGGGCAGCGCGGGTGGAAGGCGCAGCCGGAGGGCGGGTGGGCGGGCGAAGGCACGTCGCCCGAGAGCACGATCCGCTGCGGCGGCGCCGCCGGATCCGGCACCGGCACCGCCGAGAGCAGGGAGCGCGTGTAGGGATGGCGCGGCCGCGCGTAGACGGCGTCTGCGGGTGCCCGCTCCACGATCCGCCCCAGGTACATGACGGCCACGTCGTCGGCGATGTGCTTCACCACCGCCAGGTCGTGGGCGATGAAGAGGTACGTCAGGCGCCGCTGCTGCTGCAGATCGGCGAGCAGGTTGAGCACCTGCGCCTGGACCGACACGTCGAGCGCGGACACCGGCTCGTCGCAGACGAGGAACGACGGCTCGACCGACAGCGCCCGCGCGATCCCGACACGCTGCCGCTGGCCTCCCGACAGCTCGTGCGGATACCGATCGGCGAGCTCGGGATCGAGGCCGACCTCGCCCAGCAGCGCGCGCACCCGCCCGTCACGCTGCGACTGCGGCGCGAGCCGGTGAATCGCCAGCGGCTCGCGCAGCGTCTGGCGCACCGTCATGCGCGGATTGAGCGAGCCGAACGGGTCCTGGAAGACGATCTGGATACGGCGCCGCAGACGGCGCAGCGGGCCGGGCGGGAGCGCGAACACGTCGATCTCGTCGAGCAGGAAGGTGCCGCCGGTCGGCTCGGTGAGGCGCAACAGCGTCCGCGCCACCGTGGTCTTCCCCGATCCCGATTCCCCCACCAGGCCCAGGGTCTTGCCGGCCGCGATCGAGAAGGTCACGCCGTCCACGGCCCGCACCGCCGCCCGCGGGCGTCCCAGGCCGAGCCAGGTCCGCTCGCCCGGGTAGTGCTTGACCAGGTCGCGCACTTGTACGAGCGAAGCCGTTGCCGGCGCCGTCATCCGGCGGCCGCCTGAGTGCGGCGCGCGGGCTCGGCTACGAGCCAGCAGCGGGCGACGTGACCGGCGCTGCCGGTCTCCAGCAGCGGCGGCTCTTCGGTCCGGCACTTGTCCCAGGCGTAAGGGCAGCGCGGGTGAAAGCGGCAGCCCTGCGGCCATGCCGTGGCCGCCGGCACGGAGCCCGGAATGCTGTGCAGCCGCGCGCGCGGCCGATCGAGCCGCGGGATGGACTCCATCAAGCCTTCGGTGTAGGGGTGCTGCGGGTTGGCGAACAGCTCGGGGGTCGGGGCATTCTCCACGACCTGACCGGCGTACATCACGACGACCCGGTCGGCGGTGCCGGCGACCACCCCCAGGTCGTGGGTGATGAGCAGCACGGCCATGCCGAGCTCCTGCTGCAGGCGTGCGAGCAGCTCGAGGATCTGGGCCTGGATGGTGACGTCGAGCGCCGTGGTCGGCTCGTCGGCGATGAGGATCTGGGGGCGGCAGATGAGCGCCATCGCGATCATCACACGCTGCCGCATCCCGCCGGAGAGCTGGTGGGGATAGTGGTCGACCCGCTCCTCGGGCTCCGGAATGCCGACCTGACGCAGCAGCTCGATCGCGCGATGCCGCGCCGCGGCGCGCGACAGATGCTGGTGCACGATCGCCGCCTCCGCGACCTGGGTGCCGATCGTCAGCACCGGGTTCAGCGAGGTCATCGGCTCCTGGAAGATCATCGCGATGCGGTTGCCGCGGACGGCGCGCAGATCGCGCGGGGCGAGCGTCAGCAGGTTGCGACCCTCGAACTCGATCAGGCTGCCCGGGCGGATGTGGCCGGGCGGCTCGGGGATGAGCCGCAGGATCGAGAGCGACATGACCGTCTTGCCGCAGCCCGATTCGCCGACGACGCCGAGCGTCTCGCCCGGGTAGAGGTCCAGCGAGACGCCGTCGACCGCCCGGGCGGTACCGGGGCCGCGATCGGTGACGAAGTACGTGCGCAGGTCACGGACGCGGAGCAGGGGCTCCGTCATGGCGAGCTAAGATAACCGCGTATTGCGCGGGTCGAGCGCATCGCGCAGCGCGTCTCCCACCACATTCAGCGCCATCACGACGAGGGCGATGGCGAGGCCCGGAAAGAGCGAGATCCACGGAGCGGAGGTCAGCAAGTCGCGCCCGTCCGCGATCATGTTCCCCCAGCTCGGATTCGGGGGCTGGATGCCGACGCCGAGGAAGGACAGCCCCGCCTCGAGCAGCAGCATGTGGCCGATACCGAGCGCGGCCGAGACGAGGAGCGCGGCCGCGGCGTTGGGAATGATGTGGCGCAGGATGACGCGCCAGGGCCCCGCTCCGACGGAGCGCGCCGCATCCGTGAACGGCCGTTCGCGCAGGGAGAGCACTTCGGCGCGCACGATGCGGCTCGTGGCGAACCAGCCGGTGAGGCCGAGCAGCAGAATCAGCGAGGCGACGCCGAGCCGCTCCCAGACGGCGATGGCACCGAGCACGAGGAAGATCCGCGGCACGGCGAGCCCCACGTCCACGAGACGCATCAGCACGCCGTCCACCCAGCCGCGGAAGTAGCCGGCGGCCGCGCCGACCAGTCCGCCCAGGCTGACCGCCACCAGCATCCCCAGCGTCCCGACCCCCAGCGACACGCGGGCGCCGTACACGAGGCGGCTCCAGACGTCGCGACTGTACAGGTCGGTGCCGAGGGGATGCAGCCAGCCCGGTGGCCGGCTTTGGAGACCGATGATGTCGAGCTGCAGCGAGGGCCGGTACGGGGCGACGAGCGGGGCGCACAGCGCGATGGTCGCGAGAAACGTCAGCACCGCGAGTCCCGCGGCGGCGGCGGGATGGCGGAAGAAGCGGCGCGCCGCGTCGCGGCGGGCGTGCCGGGCCCGGCGCCGGCACCACACCACGAACGCGAGGGTCCAGGCGAGAATCGCGACCAGGACCGACCAGCTGGCGGCCGTCATGGGGAGAGCCGAATGCGGGGGTCGGCGACGGCAGTCAGGACGTCGGCGAGGAGGCTTCCCGCCACGACCGCGAGGCTCGCGAGCAGCACCGTCCCGAGCACCAGCGGGTAGTCGCGGGCGAGGATCGCGTCAGCCGCGAGCTTGCCGAGGCCGGGCCAGGCGAACACGGTCTCGACCAGCACGGCGCCGGTGAGCAGAAACGGGAGCGCCAGCCCGAGCAGGGAGATCACCGGAAGCAGGGCGTCGGGCAGGGCGTGACGCAGCAGCACCGCGCGGCCCGTGAGCCCCTTGGCCTGGGCGGTGCGAACGTAGTCCTGCCCCAGGGCCTCGAGCAGCGCGGCGCGCTGGAAGCGGGCCGTTCCGCCGGCGCCCACGAGTCCGAGGGTGAGGGCCGGCAGGGCGAGGTGGCGCAGCCGGTCCAGCACCCGTCCGGCGAGCGGCAGCGCTTCGTGCAATGCCGGATCGGTGACGCCGCCGACCGGCAGCCAGTGGAGCCACTGCCCGAAGAGCAGCAGCAGGACCAGACCGAGCCAGAACGTCGGCAGCGAGTAGAAGAACAGGGTGAGGTTGGTGAGCGCGACGTCCGAG
>DATGDE010000231.1:0-17753 GCA_035311125.1 Gemmatimonadales bacterium | reverse complement strand
ACGCCGGCGCACAGGCGGCGACCAGCGCCACCGCGCTGGCGCAGTACCGCCAGGATGTCTCCTACCTGGCGGATTCCGCCGAGCTGAAGGAATTCGACGCGCAGTCCGCTCCGGCCGCTCGCGCCGCCTGGCTGCGGCGGTTCTGGAACCGCCGCGACGTCGTCGAGGGCCGCGAGATGGGAGAGCGCCTCGCCGAGCACAACCGCCGCTGGTTCTATGCGGAGCGCAACTTCCGTCTGGTGAGCCGGCACCGTCACTACGACATCACCGAAGTGTACCGCTCGGGGCAGGCGGAGTTCGACGACCGCGGCGTGATCTACCTGCGGCACGGCCCGCCCGACGAGCGCGCGATGTACCCGTCGGACTTGGGAGCCGTCGAGCCGAACCAGAGCTGGCTGTACCGTCGTCCCGGGGGCGACCTCGTCTTCCACTTCGTCGCGCGCGACGACGCCGCCGACTACAAGCTGGTGGAGAGTCTGGTCGATGCCCTGGGATTCCGGGCCGCGGTGGCGGCGGCGGGACACCCTGACGCGAAGGTGGTCGACCTGTACGCCTCGCGTGAGCAATTCGGCGGCTCCTACGCGCGGGTGGCGCGAGGCGGCTCGCTCGCGGGGACGGCGCTGACCGACGAGCGCTCGGCCGGGCGACGCGCCATCACGACCGGCACGACGACCGACACGTACGCGCAGCGCTTCCCCGTGTCGCTGAACATGGTCGTGCAGGATTTCGTGGCCGGCGCGGGGGCCGCGGCCCCCGCCGCCGACGGCGCGCCCGCCGCCACCACCGGCCAGGCGCTGCACGTCGTGTTCGCCATCCCGGCCGGGCGGCTCGGGCCGGAGCCGGGCGGGGAAGGGGTCCTCTATCCGCTCCACTTCCGCCTGCTCGTGTCGGACCTGCACGACAGCCTCGTCGCCCGGCTCGATACGCTGCGCGTCTTCACCGCGCGCCAGGTGCTGCGCGCGCCGAGCTTCCTGAGCGGCCGGCTGAGCCTGCCGCTGCCGCCGGGGCACTATCGCTTCCGGTTGCTGGTGGCGACGAACGACCAGCTGGCGGGACAGCTCGTGATGCGCGACTCGGTGGAGGTACCCGCGCTCGACGGCCGCGCCTTCGCGACGAGCGACGTGGTGGTGGGCCGCGCGGGAGCCGGCCTGGTGTGGCTGCCGCCGCGCGACACCGTGCTGCTCGATCCCCTGGGCCGCTATCCGACGGGCAGCGTGGCGGAGCTGTACTACGAGATCTACGGCCTCGGGCCGGGGGAATCCTACCATACCGAGGTCCGGTTGGAGCGGGAGGGCGGGCGCTCGCTGTTCGGGCGGATCGGCGGCCTGTTCGGCGGGCGGCGGCCGCCGGTGCTGCTGGCGTTCGACTCGCCGGCCGACGGACCCGTGACACGGGTCCACCGGGGGGTGAGCCTGCGCGGCGTGTCGCCCGGGAACTACCGCCTCAGCATCACGCTGAGCATTCCGTCTTCGGGCCGGCGCGTGAGCCGGAGCGAACCGCTGCTGGTCGTGTCCGGCCCGTAATTGACACGCTCGCGCGCGGGCCTCTAAGTTTCCGCGGTTCCCCCCGGAGATGTGATGTACTGCCCGCACTGCGGCGCCCAGAACGACGAGTCCTTCAAGTTCTGCAAGACTTGCGGCGCCGATCTCTCCGCGACGCTGCCGCTCGATGCCGTCGTCAAGCCGCCGCCCGAGACGCCCGAGCCCGTCGAGCCCTCCGACGTCGACCTGGTGCGCAGCGAGCTCAAAGAGGAATACGAGATCTACGAGGAGCTGGGCCGCGGCGGCATGGCGATCGTGTTCCGCGCCCGCGAGAAGCAGCTGGACCGCGAAGTCGCCATCAAGGTGCTGCCGTTCTCGCTCGCGTTCGACAAGGAGTTCGTCGAGCGCTTCCAGCGCGAGGCCCGCACCGCCGCCAAGCTCGAGCACCCAAACATCATCCCGATCTACCGCGTCGGCAAATCGGGGCGGGTGATCTACTTCGTGATGAAGTTCCTGCGCGGCAAGCCGCTGTCGGCGCTGCTGGCGGCGCGCGGCGCGCTGCCGCCGATGGAGATCCGCCAGATTCTCATCCAGGTCGGCCGCGCCCTCGCCTACGCGGATCGCCTCGGCTACGTCCATCGCGACATCAAGCCCGACAACATCATGTTCGACGAGCACGGGCAGGCGCTCGTCACCGACTTCGGGATCGCCAAGGCGGCCACCGGCTCGAAGCTCACCGGCACGGGCATGGCCATCGGCACGCCGCACTACATGAGTCCCGAGCAGGCGCGGGCCCAGCAGCTCGACGGGCGCAGCGACATCTACTCGCTGGGGGTGGTGGCCTACCAGTGTCTCACCGGCCTGGTGCCCTACGACGGCGAGGACTCCTTCTCCATCGGCTACAAGCACATCATGGAGGAGCTGCCGGAGCCGGCGCTCGAGACCGCGGAGCAGCGCGATCTCTTCGAGGTGATCCGGAAGATGATGGCCAAGCTGCCGGCGGAGCGGTTCCAGACCGCCGACGAGATGGTCGAGGTGCTGGAAAGCGGCGCGGGCTTCGTCGCCACGGGCATCAGCACGGCCCAGACGCGGGCCATGCCGTCGCTGGGCGCGGGAGTGCCGAAGCTGTCGACCGCCCCCACGACGCCCCTGCCGCGCCTCAGCACCGGTCTCCCGCCCGTGCCGGGAGAGGCGGCCGCGTCCAAGCCGCGCTCCACCGCGGCCGCGCTGCTGATCTGGCTGCTGGTCATGGCGGGTATCCTGGGCGGCGGTGGCTACCTCGCCTACAAGAAGGGATTGATATTCCCGCAGGCCGCGGCCGATACGACCGCGCTCGCGCACCCCGACTCGCAGCGGGTTGCGGCGGACTCGGGGGCGGGCGGGCACGTCGACTCCGTGGCCGGCGGCGTCGCTGACACGGCGCACGGGCCCGCGTTCCCGCCCGGCACGCCAGGGCACCTGGCGCTGCAGGGCGCGTTGCCGGCGGGCGCCAGCGTCACGATGGATGGGAAGCCGGTGCGCGGCAATCTGCTCGAGCTGCCCCCCGGGACGCACAAGCTCGCCGTGCAGGCCCGGGGCTACGTCAACTACGAGCGGCTGGTGCTGGTGGCGCCCGGCAGCACCTCCACGGTCCCGGTCAATCTCCAGAAGACGAGACTGGTCGGCGACACGCCCGCCGCCCCCGGCGGCGCGGAAGGGTCGTGCGACCAGTACGGGCCGACGTACAACCAGGACAACGCCTGCTTCGACACGCGGCCCGCGCCGCTGACGGCGCCCTATGTGACCCTCGCCCCGGATGCGACCGAGACGCCGCGGCTGGCGATCCTGCTGGTGAAGGTGTCGCGCGAGGGGGCCACGCTGGAAGCGCGGGTGTTCGTTCCCTCCAACGTCGCCACGTTCACCAACGCCGCCCTCGATCTGGCCAAGGGCCTGCGCTGGAATCCGGCGACGAAAAAAGACGAAGCGGTCGACGCCTGGACGCAGCTGCAGGTCCTGCCGCAGAAACCCTGATGCACATCGATCCCGACGCGTACGTCGCGCCCGGCGCCTGGGTGATGGGGGACGTCACCCTCGGCCCGCGGGCCAGCGTCTGGTACGGGGCCGTGCTGCGCGGCGACATGGACCGCATCGTGGTGGGCGAGGACTCGAACCTCCAGGACGGGACCATCGTGCACGTGGACGAGGGTCGGCCGGCGCTGATCGGCGCGCGCGTCGGCGTGGGCCACCGGGCGATCGTACACGGCTGCACGGTGGAGGACGACTGTCTCATCGGCATGGGGAGCGTCCTGCTGAACGGCGTGGTCGTGTGCGCCGGCAGCGTGGTCGCCGCGGGAGCGGTGGTGCGCGAAGGCATGGTGGTGCCGCCCGGGTCTCTGGTGGCGGGCGTACCGGGGAAGGTGGTGCGCGAGGTGGACGACGGGCTGCGTGACCGGATTCGTGCCACCTGGCGCCACTACGTCGAGCTGGCGCGCCGTCACCGGGCCGGCGCGTTCCCGTCCCGCTAGACAGGTTTGTGATGTTGAAAGAGGAGAAGGCCCGGTTTCGCTGGACGCTCGCGAAAACTTGCTCGTGCGAGCGGGCGTACCTACCTTGGCCCTCCGCGTCTTCACGAAGCTCCACGGCCGTCTAGTTAACTTCAACGCCAGGACCTGCCCCGCGCTCAGCTCCCCCGAGGAGCGAACCGGGGAATTGGTCGCCGATCTGCCACCGTCCGAATCGAAGGGGACGAGCATGACTGCTTCCCGCACCAAAGGCACTCTGGACCTCAGCGCCAACGCCCTGACGGTCCTGGAGCGCCGCTACCTGGTCAAGGACGACCAGGGCAAGGCGGTGGAGCGTGCCGAGGACCTGTTCTGGCGCGTCGCGCGCACCGTCGCCGCGCCCGACCGCACCTACGGCGCCTCCGACAAGGCCGTTGAAACGGTGGCCGAGACGTTCTTCGACCTGATGGCCACCCGCGTGTGGATGCCCAATTCGCCCACCCTGATGAACGCCGGCCGGCCCCTGGGGCAGCTGTCCGCCTGCTTCGTGCTGCCGGTGGACGACGCGCTCTCCAACGGCAAGAGCGGCATCTACGACACGCTGCGCTCGATGGCGCTGGTGCACCAGTCGGGCGGCGGCACCGGCTTCGCGTTCTCGCGGCTGCGGCCCAAGAACGACGTGGTGCGGTCCACCATGGGGGTGGCGTCGGGCCCGGTGTCGTTCATGAAGCTGTACGACGCCTCCACCGACGTCGTGAAGCAGGGCGGCACCCGCCGCGGCGCCAACATGGGCATCCTGCGCGTGGATCACCCCGACATCATGGAGTTCATCACCTGCAAGGACGACCTCACGCAGGTGACCAACTTCAACATCTCGGTGGCGGTCACCGACGCCTTCATGCAGGCGGTGGAGCAGGGGCGCGCCTACGATCTGATTCATCCGCGCACCGGGAAGCCGGTGGGCCAGCTGGACGCGCGGTCGGTGTTCCGCAAGATCGTGCACGGCGCGTGGAAAACGGGGGAGCCCGGCGTGTTCTTCATCGACCGCGCCAATCAGTACAATCCGGTGCCGGCCCTGGGGAGCTACGAGGCGACCAACCCCTGCGGCGAGCAGCCGCTGCTCTCCTACGACGTGTGCAACCTCGGCTCGATCAACGTCGGACTGTTCGTGAAGCACGGCGACGTGGACTGGGAGCGGCTGCGCGGCGCCGTGCACCTCTGCACGCATTTCCTCGACAACGTCATCGACGCCAACAAGTACCCGCTGCCCGAGATCGACGACCTCGCCAAGCGCATCCGGCGCATCGGCCTCGGGATCATGGGATGGGCCGACCTGCTGGTCCGCCTGGGCATTCCCTACAATTCCGACGAGGGCGTGGCGCTGGGCCGCCGCCTGATGCAGTTCGTGGACGAGGAATCGAAGGTCGCGTCCGGCAAGCTGGCCGAAATGCGGGGACCGTTCCCCGAGTGGGAGCGCTCGATCTGGGGCCCCGACAAGACCTGCGCCCGCGACGCGGCCGGGCAGCGCATCCGCCCGATGCGACGCTTGCGCAACTGCAACCTCACGACGGTGGCGCCCACCGGCACCATCTCGATCATCGCCGGCTGCAGCTCGGGGATCGAGCCGCTGTTCGCCGTGGCGTTCATGCGGAACCAGGCGGGCGTGCTGATGCCCGACGTGAACGAGGACTTCATCGCCAGCGCCAAGCGCGACGGCTGGTACTCGGACGGGCTGATGCAGCGCATCGCCGAGAGCGGGCACATCCACTTCCCCGAGGTGCCGGAGGCCGTGCAGCGTGTCTACGTGACGGCGCACGACGTCACCCCGGAGTGGCACATCCGGATGCAGGCGGCCTTCCAGGAGTACACCGACTCGGCGATCTCCAAGACCTGCAATTTCCCCCACGCCGCAACCGAAGAGGACGTCGAGCAGATCTACCGCCTCGCCTTCCAGCTGAACTGCAAGGGCGTGACGGTCTACCGCGACGGCGCGCGCGAGATGCAGGTGCTGTCCACCGGAACGACCGCCCGCAAGGTGCAGGAGCAGGCGGGCGGCCAGCCGTCGGAAGCGGCGCCCGCGGCCGCAGCGGCCGGCGCCCTCGCGGAGGCGCTGGGTCGCATTGCCGAGCTCGAATCGGAGCTGTCGCGCACCAGAGACCGGCTGCACGAGGTCGAGAGCGAGAACCTGCAGCGTCGCGCCAAGCGCTCACGCCCCGACCTGCTGCGCGGCACCACGCGCCGGCTGGAAACGCCGCTGGGGACGATCTACGTCACGATCACCGAGGACGATCTCGGGCAGCCGTTCGAGGTCTTCATGTCCCTCGGCAAGGCGGGGGCGCCGGTCATGGCCGACGTCGAGGCGATCGGCCGGCTCATCTCGCTGGCGTTGCGCTCGGGCATCCCCCTGAAGGAGATTCACCGCCAGGTGCGCGGCATCTCCTCCGATCGCGTCGTGGGGCTGGGCCCCAGCAAGGTGCTCTCGGTGCCCGACGCCATCGGCATCGCGATCGAAAAATGGATGCAGGAAAAGCAGGGCGTGCAGCAGGACCTGCTCGCGGCGCCGGGCGCGGCGCGCGAAGCACTGCGCCCCGCCGAGGTGGTCCCCGGACCGGCGGGCGAGGCGACCGCGCGGGTGCGGGACGAGGGGCAGGATTTCATCGGCACGTGTCCCGACTGCGGATCGCAGCTCGTGTTCGCCGAAGGGTGTGTCAAATGTCACGTCTGCGGCTTCAGTGAGTGCGGCTGAGCACGGGCCGACCCCGCGGTTTGTGACAGCTGTCACGACGCGGCACCCGGGGAACACTTAGAGTCTTGGAGATGGCCATACCGATGGAAGCGCGCCCGATCACCCCCACCCGCCTTCAGCCCAAGGGCTGGGCGCGGGTCGGTCCGGCCGGCGCTCACACGCTGCGACGCGGGGCCTGGTACCCGGTCGTCCGCATGTCGTCGAGCAACATCGTCGTGCTGGACGTGAACCGGCACAACGTGCCGGTGGACCGGCGGCTGCTGGAGATCCACTACCAGCCGCCCGAGCGGTGGACCATCGTGCGCTGCGAGCCGCGCCTCATCGAGCGCATCGGCCGCATCTTCCCGCTCACCTACGCCGTGTGCCCCGCCTGCCGCCACCGCCAGGCGTTCGGCGCCGACGCGAAGCGGCTGACCTGCGACCGCTGCCACAACCTCGCGACCTTGGCGTGGGATGAGTTGAGCTGAATCGAGCCATCAGCCATCAGCCCTCAGCAAGAAGAAGCTGGGGGCTTTTTGCATGCTGACGGCTGACGGCTGACGGCTGACAGCTGACGGCCTAGAGCGCCACCAGCACGTCGCCCACCGCGACCGTTCCCGAAGCTTCCGCGGTGCAATAGAACCCCCGCATCCCGTCCTCGAGGAACTGCAGGTGTTCCTTCAGCACCGCGGCTTCGACCGGGCCGCCCAGCGCCCACCCCGTGAAGGGGCGGCAGGGGTGCGCCACCTCGAGCACGCGCAGCCGCACGCGCTCGGTCCCGTCCGGGGCGAGGATGGCGAGCCCGCGGGCGACGTCCTCGAGCATCAGGCGCGAGCCGGTCTCGGCGATGATGTTCTCGCCGGCGCACCCCAGGGTGAGCCGCTCCCCGAAGTGCTGGCGCATCGCGCCGTAGTGGGCGGTGAAGCCCACCGAGACGCCGTGGAGCCCGTCGTCGTTCTTGGTGGCGGGATGGCTGCGATGATGCACGTCCACGATCCAGCTGCCGTCGGTGGTGGCGCCGAGCGCGCCGTCGGAGGAGAGGGCGAGCCGGTCGACGGCCTGCAACGGGGCGGGATCGTAGGTGCGCAGGGGCCGCTCGCCGGTCTTGAGCGAGCTGCGCTGGACCTGCAGGCGGATGACGGGACCGAGTGGGCGCATATCGCAAAATAGCCCGGCGGGGTATTTTCGGGGGACCATGGCGTTCAAGGGCTGGGCGCGCTGTCTCGACTCGGTGGCGGACATTCTGCGCCGCGGGGCGTGGTATCCGATCGTCGAGGAGACGGCCGAGCATGTGGTGCTCGATGTGCACGAGAAGCGCATCCGCCTCTCGCGCGCCGATCTCCAGGTGCGGCTCACGCCGCCCGACCACTGGAGCATCGTGGTGCGCACCGGCGTGCTGCGCCCGACGCTGGGCGGCGATCGCAAGTCGGTCACCCAGACCTACGCCGTCTGCCCCTCCTGCAACGAGCGCCAGGAGTTCACCGGCAAGCCCACGTCGCTGCGCTGCACCCGCTGCAGGAACGAAGCGACGGTGGATTGGTCGGTGACGTGCTGACTGTCGGCTGTCAGCTGTCAGCTGTCAGCTGTCAGCTAGAATCAAAACCGCCCCCCAGGAGTCCCGGGGGCTTCTTGCTGATGGCCGATAGCTGATAGCTGACGGCTGACAGCTGACAGCTATCAGCTCTACCGCAGCCCTGCCGGCTCCAGCTTCTCCCACACCGGTCCCAGCAGTCGAACCACGACGTAGCTCTCCACGACCAGCATCACGGCGCCCACCACCGCCCACAGGGCCGCGGCCCAGAAGGGAGCGGCACCCAGCGCGCGGGCGAGGACCGCCACGAGGCCGCCCGCCACCGCCGCCGGGAGCACGGCGACGAGCAGCGCGAACGCCGTCCCGATGAAACTGAGGATGCGCTGTCCCGTGGCCTCGAAGCCGGTGGCGCGTTCCGGGCCGATCGCGCTCCAGGCCGGGAACAGCAGCGCCGCGGCGTTCTGCACCAGCAGCAGCACGGTGAAGACGGCGGGGATGGCGGGCAGGATCCCGATCAGCAGGGCCACGCGGTCGCCCACAGCCGGGAGGGGGGAGTGACTGGCGAGCGAGGCGACGAAGGCGAGACAGACCCCCAGCGCGGTGACGGCGGAGAGCAGCAACACCGGGCCCAGCACCTCGGCGGCCACCAGCTCGAACCCGCGCACGGGATAGGTCTTCATCACGTCCAGCAGCTCGAGGTCGCGACGCAAGTCGTAGCGCAGCGTGAGCGGCCCGAACACGAGCGCCACGCCGCAGAGCGCGAGGGCCAGAATGGCGATGAGATTGGCCGCGCCGCCGCGGCTGCCGCCGCCCAGCGCCGAGCCCATCGCCACCACGAGGACGCCGATCAGCACCAGGGTGCGCAGGCGGAACTCCCGCAGCGCGCCGGTGGCGTTCTTCCATACGATCGCCGCCACGGGAGGACCGCTCGCCGCCAGCGGCACCAGCACCCGGGGCGCGCCGCGGGCGCCGCCCACCGGCACATCGCGGCCGCGCCGCCGCGCTTCGAGCCGGCGCGCGACCTTGCCGGCGTGCTCCACCGCCGCCTCCTCGAACGCCAGCGTCGAGCGCACCACCCACACGTAATGCGCCGCGGCGACCAGCAGGGCCGCGGGGAGCCGCTGCAGGAACTGGGTGGCGCTCGCTGCCAGCAGCGGTCCCTTGAGGGCGAAGAGCGGCCAGAGCACCACGCCCAGCACGCCGTGGTGCAGCACCCGGACCAGCTGCGCCGCTCCCGCGCCGCTGTCCTCGCTCCAGGCGGCGAGCACGCCCGGGAGCGACGCCCGCAGCCCGAGCCACAGCCCGGCGACCAGGGCGGCCAGCACGCCCAGCGTGATCAGACGGCGCCGCAGGCCGGTCAGGCCCTGTTGCGACAGGCTGCCGCGCACCAGCGCGGCGCCGGCCGTGTGGAGCTGCAGCGTGAGGTAGACCAGCCAGAGCCCCACGATCCGCAGCGGCAGGAGCGCGTCGAACCGGGTGCGCGAGAAGATCAGCACCGAGAAGGCGGCCGAGATGAGCAGCGGTACCTGGGTTCGCAACAGCCGGAACTGGATCACCTGACGTCGCGTGAGCGGGGCGGGGAAGAGAAAGTCGGTCTCGGCCAGCTGGAAGGTGAACGGCGTCTCGGCACTCCCGAAGATCCACGTCAGCAACACCATCACCGCCAGACCGGCCACCGCGGCCACGTCGCCCAGGCCGGCGCCCGGGACGCCCCCCGCGAAGGGCCCGCCGACCGCGCGGCCCCCGCCGCGCACCCCGCCTCCCGGCCGGGCGATCAGCCAGTAGAAATAGAGCAGCCCGACGCAGAACCCGATCAGGTACTTCGGCTGCCGCAGGCGCTGGATGCGTCGGCGCAGCGCGTTGGCGAAGCTGCGCCGCGAGAGGTAGAGCGCCGCCCCGATCATCCGCCGCCACCTCCACCACCTCCAGCTCCTCCGTCACCTCCCGTCAGGGCGAGGAACACGTCCTCGAGACTCTTCCCGGCGAGGTCGGGGCGGCCCGCCAGAATCTCCGCCATGGTGCCGATCGCCACCGCGCGACCGCGCTGCAGGATCAGGACGCGGGTGCAGATCTCCTCGACGAGGTGCAACAGGTGGGAGGAGAGCAGCACCGCGGCGCCCTGGCGGGCGCGCTCGACGATCGTCTGTTTCATGCGGCGGATCCCCGCCGGGTCGAGGCCGGTGAGCGGCTCGTCGAACAGCAGCACGCTCGGGTCGTGCAGCAGCCCGCAGGCGATGACGAGCTTCTGCCGCATGCCGCGCGACAGCTCGGCCGGCAGCACGCGCGCCTTGTCCGACAGCTCGAGCTCGGCCAGCAGGGCAGGGAGGCGGCGGTCCACGTCGGCGACGCCGTACAGCCGGGCGGTGAAGCGCAGGTGCTCCTCGACGGTGAGGTAGTCGAACAGGTGCGGCTCGTCCGGCATGAAGGCGAGCCGGCGCTTGGCGGCCACCGGCTCGCGCTCGAGGTCGTGGTCCCCGATCCGGATCGTGCCCCGGGTCGGGCGGACAATGCCGACCAGGCTGCGCAGCGTCGTCGTCTTGCCGGCGCCGTTGGGACCGACGAGCCCCAGCACTTCCCCGGGGGAGACGGAGAAGGAGAGGTCGTCCACGGCCACCAGCTCGCCGTAGAGCTTGGTGAGGCTCTCGACCTGAATCATGGGGGGACAATCTATGGCGAGCGGCCGGCGCTTCCGGAAGGCCCCTTGCGGCGGGCTGCGTCAAATTAGTATGTTAACTGTGAATATGCTAACCAAACACACCTCCACCACCTCCATCGCCTCCCCAACCTCCATAACCTCCAGCTCCTCCAGCATCTTCCACTGTCCTCCACCGCCCTCCACCATCCTGCCATGAGCGACCGCTCCGAGCTGGCCCTGCAGCTGGCCGACGCCCTGGCCGCGGCGCACGCCGAGCTGCAGCGCGCCGGGGACCGGGCATTCCGCAGCTACGGACTGGGACACCGGGCGCACGTGGCGCTGGCCGCCGTGGACCAGGCCGGGCCCGACGGAGCGCGGCCGCGTGACGTGGCGGCGCAGCTCGGCGTGTCCCGCCCCGCAGCGACGACGTTCATCCAGCGGCTCGAAGCCAAGGGGCTGGTCGAGACCACCCCCGATCCCGATGACGACCGCGGCGTGCGGGTGACCCTCACCCGGCGCGGCCTCGATGTGCTGTTGCGCGTGGGCCAGCTGGAACGTCGCCTCGCCGCCCGCTCGATCGAAGGCATCCCGGCCAGTGCCATCCAGCGTGCCGTGCATCTGCTCGAGGACTACCGGCGCCGGCTGCAGGGAAGGCACCTCGAGGTGATACGGTGAGCCCCGCCTGCGTATCTTTGCCCGGCGAGCGCCCACCCTGGCGCCCTGTTGATAAGCGAGAGAATCGACTTGAAGCCCGAAGTTGTACCCACACTTTCCACAGCAACTTAGGTGTGGAGGAGCCGGGTTCTGATCCGCGCTTGGTCAGAAGGAACGTGGGGTCCGCGGGTGCATGAGTTATCCACATCATGCACTCCTTTAAGTTGTGTGGATAACCTCGACACCAGATAGGGGAGGTCAGGTTTGACCCGCCGCACCAAGATCGTCGCTACGCTGGGCCCGGCTACGGCGCAGCCTTCCACCCTCACCGCCCTGCTCGATGCCGGCGTCAACGTCGTCCGGATCAACGCCTCGCATGGCACCCCCGAGCTGCGGGCCAGCTGGCTGGGGATGGTGCGGCAGGCGTCGGAGGGGCGCGAGCAGCCGGTGGCGATCCTGATGGACCTCCAGGGGCCGCGCATCCGCGTGGGCGAGCTGCCGTCGCCGCGGCTGCTCGAGCCCGGTCAGGAGATGGTGCTCGCCCCCGAGGACGTGGCCCGGGGGGACGAGCTGCCCACGACCTACGACGACCTGGCGCGTGACGCCCGGGTGGGCGCGAAGATCCTTCTCAACGACGGGCTCCTCGAGCTGGAGGTGACGCGCATCGCGCCGCCGCGCGTGGTGGCCCGGGTGATCGACGGCGGCGAGCTGACCTCGCACAAGGGGATGAACCTGCCCGGCCTGACGGTGAGCGCGCCGCCTCTGACGGAAAAGGACAAGGAGGATGTGGTGGCGGCGGTGGCGGGCGGGGCGGACTACGTGGCGCTCTCCTTCGTGCGGCGCGCCGAGGACCTGCAGGCGCTGCGGAAGCTGGTGCCGCCCGCGACGAAGCTCGTGGCCAAGATCGAGAAGGCCGCGGCGCTGGACGACCTGGCGCGGATTCTCGTCGCGGCCGACGCGGTGATGGTGGCGCGCGGCGATCTCGGCGTGGAGCTGCCGTTCGAGACGGTGCCGCCGGTGCAGAAGCGACTGATCCGCGAGGCCAACCGGGCCGGCAAGCCGGTGATCACCGCGACCCAGATGCTCGAATCCATGATCCACGCCCCGCGCCCGACGCGCGCCGAGACGTCCGACGTGGCGAACGCCATCCTCGACGGTACCGATGCGGTGATGCTGTCGGCCGAGACGGCGACGGGGGACTATCCGCTCGAGTCGGTGATGGCGATGGACCGGATCATCCGCGAGATGGAGCGGACGTCCCTGCCCGGCGCGGGTGGTCGCGACGAGCGGCGTGGCGCGGTCACGCCCGGCGTCTCGGTGGAGGAAGCCATCGCCCAGGGCACGGCGGCCGTGGCGCGGATGCTGTCCACGCCGCTCATCGTCACCCTCACGCAGGGCGGCTTCACCGCCCGCAAGGTCGCGGCCGTGCGTCCGCCGGTGCCGATCCTCGCCGTCACCACCGTGCCCGCCACCTATCGCCAGCTGGCGCTCGTGTGGGGCGTGATCCCGGTGCTGGTGGACCGGGTGCCGGGCTACGACGCGATGCTCGAGGTGGTGCGCGACCTGATCGTGAAGCGCGGCCTCGCGCAGGCGGGCGACCGCATCGTGATGACGGCCGGCCTGCCCTGGGAGGTGTCGGGCAGCACCAACCTGATCAAGGTCGAGGTGGTCTGAGCGTGCGGCTCGTGCTGCTCGGCACCGGCACCTCCTACGGCGTGCCGCAGGTGGGATGCGCCTGCGCCACGTGCACCTCGCCGGATCCCCGCGACCGGCGCACGCGCAGCGCGGCGGTGATCGAAGCCGGCGGGCGCCGGCTGCTGATCGACACGCCGCCCGAGCTGCGGCTGCAGCTCACGGGAGCGGGCATCGGCGCGGTGGACGCGGTGCTGTTCACGCACGCGCACGCCGACCACGTCCACGGCATCGACGACCTGCGGGCCATCTCGGCGCGCCGCCGGGACGGCGGCCGCCTGCCGGTGTACGGCCCCGCCGACGCGCTGGCCGAGCTGGCCCGGCGGTTCAACTACATCTTCGACGACGCGGTGCGCCCGCCCGCCGGCACGAGCAAGCCGCAGCTCACCCCGTTCCCGCTCGCCGCCGGCGAGCCGGCGAGCGTCGCCGGCATGACGGTGCTGCCGCTCGCCCTGCCGCACGGCGCCATGGTGGTGTACGGCTACCGCGTCGGGCCGATCGCCTATCTCACCGACGCGAAGTCGGTGCCCGAGGCGGTGCGCGCCCGGCTCGAGGGACTGGAGGTGCTGGTGCTCAACGCGCTGCTCCCCAGGCCCCATCCGCTGCACCTGTCGATCCCCGAAGCCGTGGCGACCGCGCAGGCGATCGGCGCTCGTCGCACCCTGCTCACCCACCTCACCCACGAGCTGCGGCACGCGGAGCTCGCCGCCTCGCTCCCGCCCGGGATCGAGCCGGGCTACGACGGGCAGGTCGTGGACGCGGGCGGCCAGTAGGTGCGCGCGGCGCGGGGGTGGCACCAGTCGGTGTGGGGGGTGGTGAAGCGCACGATGGAAGGCGCCTATGAGGACAATCTCCCGTTCCTCGCGAGCGCGCTGTCGTTCGACGTGATTCTCACGGCCATCCCGTTCCTGTTCCTGCTGCTGTCCGTGGTCGGGACGCTGGTGCAGCATCAGATCACGACGCAGCAGGTGACCCTGGAGGAGCTGCTGCGCCGCTTCATGCCTGGTGGCAGTGGCTCCGGCGCCGCCGCCGTGCGCAACGTCGAACGGATCCTGGAGCAGGTCGTCGCGAGCCGCGGCCAGCTGACGCTGGTGGCCGCCCCGCTGTTCGTGTATACCGCAACGCGTCTGTTCGGCGGGCTGCGTGCCGCCCTGAACGAGGTGTTCGACACCGAGGAGCGGCGCTCCTGGCAGGTCGGCAAGCTGATCGACTTCGCGCTGATGCTGCTGACCGGCACGCTGCTGCTCCTGTCGGCGCTGCTGCCGGCGCTGGAGGCGCGCACCATCGGCCTGATGGAGGAGGGAGGCAGCTTCCTGCTCGAGTGGCTGTACCGGCTGAGCCTCGAGATCGTCGCCTTCGGCTTCAGTACCGTGCTGTTCCTCGCGGTGTTCAAGGTGCTGCCGAGCCGCCGCATCGCGTGGCGCACCGCCGTCGTGGCGGCGGTGTTCTGCGCGCTCGCCTTCGAGCTGGCCAAGCGGCTCTACGCGCTGTACGTCTCCCACTTCGTCACGCTCGACCGCCTCGCCTCCAACGCCAACGCGGGCGCGTTCTTCCTGCTGATCCTCTGGATCTACTACACGAACTGCGTGTTCCTCATCGGCGGCGAGATCGCCGAGGCGTACGACCTGGCGCGCATGCGGCGCGTGCAGCGGGTGCAGCTGGGATGACGGCGCGGCCGATCGACCTGCGCAGCGACACCGTCACCCGGCCCTGCGACGGGATGCGCCGCGCCATGGCCGGTGCCGAAGTGGGCGACGACGTGCTGGACGGCGATCCCACGACGCGCCGGCTCGAGCGGGCCACCGCGGACCTGCTCGGCATGGAGGACGCGCTGTTCTTTCCCTCGGGCACGCAGGCCAACCAGACGGGCATCGCGCTCTGCACGGTGCCGGGGACCGAGCTGATCGTGGAGGCGAGCGCGCACCTGGTCCATTACGAGCTGGCCGGGGTGGCCGCGCTCGCGGGGGTCCAGATCCGGCCCGTCGCCGCTCCCGGCGGCCTGCTCAGCGCCGACCTGGTGCGCCAGGCGCTCCGCCCGCCTTCCCCCCACCTGCCACGCATCACCGCGGTCGCGGTTGAGAACACCCACAATGCTGCGGGAGGCCGGGTCTTGCCTTCGGAGGAGATGGCCTCCATTGTGGCGTCGGCGCAGCAGGCGGGGTTGGCCGTGCACCTCGATGGCGCCCGGCTGTGGAATGCCGCCGCGGCGCTGGGGGTCGCACCGGCACGGGTCGTGCGGGGAGCGACTACGGTTATGGTGAGCTATTCGAAGGGGTTGGGCTGTCCCGTGGGGTCCTGTCTGGCATTCGCGTCCGCGCGTCGGGCGGAGGCCTGGGAGGTGCGCAAGCGCCTGGGGGGCGGCATGCGCCAGTCCGGCGTGCTCGCGGCGGCCGGGCTGTACGCGCTCGAGCATCACCTCCCCGAGATCGCCCGCGACCACGAGCACGCGCGCCTGCTGGCCGAGCGGCTCGCCGGGCTGTCGTCGGTCAGCGTCCTCGCACCGGAGACCAACATCGTCATGATCGATCTCGTCCGGGAGGACGCGGCCGCCCGGGACGTGGCACCGCGGCTCGCCGCCGCCGGACTGCTCGTCGAGCCGTTCGGCCCCCGGCGGTTGCGGGCGGTGACGCACCGCGACGTGGCGGCGAGCGACATCGAGCGCGCCGCCGCGATACTGGAATCGGTGCTCGGATGACCGCCGGCACGCCTCCTCCGCCGCCGACGACACCGCCGGGCGGTGGGCGACCCTCGGAGTTGCACGTCCATCTGCAGCGCGTGCTGCCGGTGGCGCAGTCGGTGCTGTGGCATCCGACCTCGCCGGCGGTGGGCGTGCGCCGACAGCCGAGCGGCGTGTACCCGGTGTTCTTCGACCAGAAGGCGATCACGGCGGTGCAGTCGCACTACGAAACGGCGGGGCGGCAGGGGATGATGGGATTCCTGGTGGGCGACCTGTTCGAGTGCCCCACCTCGCACGTGCGCTACGTGGTGGTCGATTCGACGATCCGGCTGAACCAGGCGGTGTACGGCGACAAGACGCTGGTGATCGTGTCCCGTCTCTGGGACCGGATCCAGGACGAATTGCGCAAGACCGAGGGCCAGCTGATCGGCTGGTATCACAGCCATCCGCCGATCGGTGTGGAGCTCGCTCCCGGAGACGTGGAGACCCACCTGCAGTACTTCAAGCGGCCGTGGCACGTGGCGCTGGTGCTGGGGACCGAGCACGAAGGACCGGTGGCGGGACTGTTCCGGCCGCGGCCTGGCGAGACGTCGCTCTCGCTGCCGTTCTACGAGCTGATCGAGAGCGACGAGGGATTCGTGGGCGGGAAGAAGCACTCGATCCTGCCGTGGATCAATCTGCTCAGCGACGATCCGGCGGTGGTGTATGCCGAGGCGCACGGAGATGGCGCGCCCCCGCCGCCGGCACGGGCTCCAATAGCGGCCGGACCGACCTTGCAGGTGGTGCGACCGGAGGTGGTCAGGTCCGGTCCGGTGAAAGCCGTTCCCGTGACGCCTCCCCCCGCTCCTCGGACCCCGCCGCCGGCGCCCGGCACCGCGCCGCGCCCCGGATTCGGCGCCCGCCCGCCCACCGGGCCGGCGATGCCTGCGCCGCAGCCCGCCGCGCGCCCCGTCGCAGCGGCCAGCAGGGGAGCGAGTGCTCCGAAAGAACCGGCGCCCCCGGAGGACCGGCGCGACGCGCAGATGAAACCGCCGCTCAACGCGCTCTCCGATCTGCCGCTGCTCGCCGCCGGCGGCTACGACGTCGGTGAGGTCGAGGCGCGCGAGTCCAATCCGGACGTAGTGACGCCGCGCTCGCGGGAGACGGCGCCCGTCCCGCCGCAGCGGCCGCCGCGCGGCGCCGCGCGGCCGCCCCACCCGGCGCGGGCGTTCGCTCCGGCGCTGGCCCCGCGCAAGGGTGACGGGCACCCCGGCTTGGTCGCGTTCTTCATCCTGCTGCTGCTCGGCGGCGGCGGCTTCGCCGGCTGGTACTTCCTGCTCAGGAATCCGGCGGCGACTACGGCGTCGGTGGGCACGTCGACGACGGCGCGGACGCCGGCCGCGCCGACGCCGCCTCCCGCCGCGCCGCCGGTCGATTCCGCCGTGCAGCGCCTCGAGCAGACGGCCGATTCGGTCACCCTGGTGGTGACGACTTACGGGACGCGCATGCGGCAATTCGACGCGAAGCAGGTGCGGTGCGACGGGTTGTCAAGTGCGCTCATCGCGGTAGAGGACGCGTGGACCGAGTACAACGTCGGCAAGCGGAAGGCCGGGGGTCTCGATCCGGCGCACGCGTCGCGCGACCAGTCGCTGTACGCGGCGGTGGACTCGGTCGAGCGCGCGTTCGACCGCTCGGGATGCCAGCGGCCGTGAGCGTAACGCGGACCTGCAGCGTCGCGCTCCTGATCGCTCTCTCCGTTCCCGTCGCCGCACCTGCGCAGGCCGAGCCCCAGCCGCTCCACAAGACCGACCTCATCCGGCTGCTCACCGACTCGACGCTGACCCCGACGCTGGTCGCCGATCAGGTGCAGCAGCGCTGCCTCGCGTTCGTGCCGACGGC
>DATGDE010000230.1:0-3053 GCA_035311125.1 Gemmatimonadales bacterium | reverse complement strand
GCTCGCCTCGGCGTGCTCCAGGTCGGACGTGGAGGCGGCCTTCTGGGCAATCAGCTCCTTGGTGCGTGCCAGATCCTGTTGCGCCAGGTCACGCTGCGCGGCCAGCTGCGCCACCTGCGCGGCAAGCTCGGTGGAATCAATCTGGAACAAGGGCGTCCCGGCGGCGACTTCCTGCCCCTCGCGGAACAGGATGGCCACGATGCGCCCCTCCACTTCGGGGCGCAGCTCGATGGATTGCAGCGCTTCGATCTGCCCGGTCGCCGCGATTTCATCCCGCACCGTATCGGTGCGTGCCACCGCGACCTCGACGGGAAAAGCCGGCGGACCGCCACCGGCCCCACCCGCCCGGCCCCCACCCTTGCCCTTGCCGCATGCGACGGCCGCCGCGAGGACGATCACCACATGTCGCACACTGCGCACCACCGACGTGTTCCTCACTGTGGTCCCTGATCGAAGTGGATTCGTTCCCCGAGCATGACTTCCAGTCCCGCCCGGGAGAGCCTCGTATTGTAGACCGCGAGCACCAGATCCGCTTCCGCGGAGACCAGTCTGTTCTGCGCATCCAGCAGGTCGAGGATCGTCGTCGCCCCGGCGCGATAGCGCGTTTCCTGCACGCGATTGTTCTCCCGCGCCACCAGCACCGCGTCCCGCTCCAGGGCGAAGGTGGCGCGGCTGGTTTCATAGGCGTCGTAGGCCGACGTGACGTCGAGCCGGGCGGCCCGCTCGAGATCCGCGCGGATCGCCGCGGCCACTTCGTGGGTGGTGCGCGCCTGGGAGAGCAGGATCTCCCGCTGCCCGTTGTCCCACAGCGGCAGCGTGACCGTGAGGGCCAGCTGGGAGCGGCGGACCAGCTTCGGATAGAATGTCGTGTCGAATGCGCCGCCGGTGAACGCCAGCGTCGCGCGCGGCAGGTAGGCCCCGCGCCGCTCCCAGAGCTGCGCGGACGCGACGCGCTCGTTGGCGCGCGCGATGCGCCACGCCGGGCCTTGTGCCAGGGCGCGGGCGAACGCGTCCTGCGCGGTGAACGGGAGCGGCGGAGCGGCGCTGTCACTCGGCACCGGAGCGGCATCGGCCGGGCCCTCGAGGCCGATGCGCCGTCCCAATTGCAGCTGGGCGCTCCGCAGGGACGCTTGCTGCTGCAGCAGCGTCACCCGCGCGCGGGTCAGTTCCAGGGCGAGCTGCAGCGAATCAGTCTGGACGGCGGCGCCGGACGTGACCCGCGCCACCGCCACCGCGAACTGCTGCTGCGCACGCTGCAGCTGATCTTCCGCGACGCGCTCCAGCGCCTGCTGCGTCAAGACCGCGTAGTAATCCAGCTCGGTGTTCATCGCCGTCGTGAGACGCGCCTGCAGCTCCCCCGCGTGGGCCCCTTCGAGCGCCGCCCCGCTCGCCGCCAGGCCGGCGAGCTTCTGGCCGCCCGTGAACAGATCGATGCGGGCGTCGATCGTCGCGGCCACCGACGTGGAGCGCGGATCGAACGTCGCGAGGTTGAACGTCTTCGGCCAGTAGTGCGTCTGGTTGGCGCCGAGCGTCACCGCCGGCACGATGAACAGCGCGAGCGCCGCGCGCCGGGCCCACTCCGCGTTGTTCACCTGCCCCGCGGCGGCGACGTAGCCGGGATCGAGGCGGGCGGCCCGCTGCAGCGCATCGGCGAGCGTCACGACCGGCACCGAATCCTGGGCAGACGCCACCTGGAGGACGGCGAGGAGCGGCAGGATCACTTCGCCTCCGCGGGCTCGAGCGCGCTCTGCTGCAGGTCGTGCTCCTCGCGGGCCCGCAGCCGGTCGAGCAGCGTGTAGGCGACGGGCACGACGAACAAGGTCAGGGCCGTCGAGAAGAAGATGCCGCCGACGATCGCGTATCCCAGCGGCCGGCGCGACGTGGAGCCCGCGCCGAGTCCGATCATCACCGGAATCGCGCCCATGATCGTGGCCACCGACGTCATGAGAATGGGCCGCAGTCGAATGCGTCCGGCCTCGATGACGGCGGCCATGGTATCGAGCCCACGGGCCTTGAGCTGGTTGGAGTATTCGACGAGCAGGATCGAGTTCTTGGTCACGAGCCCGATCAGCAGGATCATGCCGATCTCGCTGTACAGATTGATGGTCCCTCCGGGACGATGCGTCAGTGCCGCCACGAGCAACGTCGCCAGCGCTCCGGTCACGGCCAGCGGCACCGCCAGGAGCACCGTGAACGGGTGCACCAGCGACTCGAACTGCGACGCCAGTACCATGAACACGACGAGCAGGGCGACGCCGAACGCGAAGTACAGCGCGCCGCCACTCTCCCGGAACTCGCGGGAATCGCCCGCCAGGGCCGTCGTGCTTCCCGGGGGAAGCACCTGCCGGGCTGCCGCGTCCAGCGAGTCGAGTGCCTCACCCTGCGCGAACGGAGGAATCAGGTTGGCGGACAGCGTAAACGACGGGACCCGGTTGAAGTGGTTGATCTGCCGTGGACCCACCCCCTCTTCGACGTGGGCCAGGGCGGACAGCTGTACCAGCTGCCCGTTGTTGCCGCGGAGGTAGATCCCCGACATGTCGCTCGGGGTGGCCCGATGCGCGGGATCGAGCTGCACCATGACGTAGTACAGCTTGTCGTTGCGGGTGAATGTGCTCACCCGACGGCCGCCGAGAAACGTCTGCAGCGCGGCCGCGACGTCGCGCACCGGCACGCCCAGGTCCTCGGCGCGGTCCCGATCGAACGTCACCCGGAGCTCGGGCTTGTTGACGCGCAGGTCCGTATCCAGGTTCGTGAGACCTTTGATGGCGCGCGCCCGCGGCAGCAGCGTGTCCATCGCCTGGGCCAGCCGCCCGAAGTCCGGGTTCTGCACGACGTACTGGATCGGCTGGCTGAAGCCGAGCGCCCCGGGGCTATAGGGGAACGCCCGGACGCCCGCGATCCCGAAGAGCTGGGGGAACAGCCCGCCCACCATTTGCTGGACGGTGGTGTGCCGTTCGCTCCAGTCCTTGAGGATCACGCCGACGAACGAGCGGTTGACGCCCCCGGAGAACCCGCCGATGATCGTGAAGTATCCCTGGACATCCGGCGTCTTG
>DATGDE010000229.1:0-3358 GCA_035311125.1 Gemmatimonadales bacterium | reverse complement strand
CGGGGGAAAGGGGGGGGGGGGAAGGGGGAAGGGTGGCAGTTGAAGAGGCGTTCCTCTCACTCGACGAGCTTCGAGTCCGCTTCAGCGACAGCGTCACGATCGGGCCGGTTTCCCTGAGCATCGCGCGCGGGGAGATCCTCGCGCTGCTGGGTCCCTCGGGGAGCGGCAAGACCACCCTGCTGCGCATGCTCGCGGGGTTCGAGCGGCCCGACGCGGGCCGGGTACGGATCGAAGGCGAAGACGTGACGGCGGTGCCGCCCGCGCGGCGCCGGGTGGGGATGGTGTTCCAGCACTACGCCCTGTTTCCGCACCTCGATGTCGGGGAGAATGTGGCGTTCGGGCTGCACGGGACGGGGAACGAGGCTCGCGGAACGAGTGGCATCGTGGCCGACGCCTTGGCGCTCGTGGATCTCGCGGGATTCGAGCGGCGCAAGGTGCAGGAGCTGTCGGGAGGGCAGCAGCAGCGGGTCGCACTGGCGCGTGCTCTCGCGCCGGCGCCGCGGGTGCTGGTGCTGGACGAGCCGCTGTCCAATCTCGACCCCAGCTTGCGCGAGCGCACGCGCCGCGAGCTGCGCCAGCTCATCAAGCGCATCGGCATCACGGCCGTGTTCGTCACGCACGAGCAGGAGGAGGCCTTCGACCTGGGGGACCGAATCGCCGTGCTGAGCGGCGGGCGCCTGAACCAGGTCGGCACGCCGGAGGACCTGTACGAGCGCCCGGCGAACCTGTTCGTGGGGTCGTTCGTGGGGCGCGCCAACGTGCTGCGCGGCGCCGCGGCGCGCGCCCTCGGTGCCGGCGACGGTGAAGTCGTCCTGGTGCGTCCCGAGCAGCTGCGCTTCGACACCAGATCGGGCGCGAACGGAGGACTCACCGGCGTGGTGGCCGAGCGGCGTTACACCGGAGCGGCGGCGTTCTTTCTGGTGGACCTCGAGACGGGCGAGCGCGTCGAGGTGCAAGCCGAGCCGCGGGCCGCGCGCGTGGGTGACCGGGTGAAGCTCGCCGCGGTGCGCACCCTGCGCCTCGCGGATCGGCAGGGGGAAGGATGACGCGCGGAGGGCGCAGCGGGCCTGCCGGCGCGGTGCTCACCCTGCTGCTTCTCTGGCTCGTGGTCTATCCCATCGTGCTGCTGGTGGTGGACGGCCTGCATGGCGACGCCTTGCGCACGTTCGTCGGTCGCAGCGGGGAGTGGCAGGCATTGTGGGCGAGCGTGTGGATCTCGCTGGCCAGCGTGGTCCTGGCCGCCCTGACCGGCATACCGCTGGCGTTCCTGTTCGAGTGGTTCGAGTTCCCGGGACGCAAGCTGCTGGGATCGCTCATCGCGCTCCCCGCCGTGCTCCCGCCCTTCGTGGGCGTCATCGCGTTCCTGTTCCTGTACGGCGAGTCGGGATTCGCCGCGCGCTTCCTGCAGTTCGTGTTCCGCTTCCGGGAGGCGCCGTGGCATCTGCAGGGGGCGGGCGCGATTCTCCTGGTGCATGCGTACTCGATGTACGTGTACTTCTACCTGTTCGCGCGTGCCGGCCTGGCGCGGCTCGACGCCGCCACGCTGGAGGCGGCGCAGGCGCTGGGCGCCGGCCGCTGGCGCACGCTGGGCGGCGTCGTGCTGCCGCTCATCCGGCCGTCGCTCGCCGGTGCGGCGCTGCTCACCTTCATGACGTCGCTCGGCTCGTTCAGCGCGCCGTACGTGTTCGGCGGCGGGTTCCGCGTGATGACGACGCAGATCTTCGCTTCGAAACAGAACGGCGAGCTGGGCGTGGCGATGGTGGAGACCGTGGCGCTGGCGCTCGTCGCCCTGGCGGGACTCGCCCTGCTGCGGCGCACCGAAGGGGACGCCATCCTTGCGGGTCTCGGCAAGGGGACGGCCCCACGGCGGCGCGCTCTGCGCCGCCCGCTGGTGCGGGCCGCGACGACCTTCGCCGGATGGGGGCTCGCCGTGCTGCTGCTGCTGCCGCACGCGACCCTGGTGCTCGTGTCCCTCGTTCCCTACGCAACCTGGACGACCCAAACCCTGCCGCCGGTCTTAAGCTTGGTGAACTATGGACGGTTGTTCGCCGAGCCCGAGCGGCTCGAGCCGCTGCTGAACTCGTTCTGGATGGCCGCGGTGAGCACCAGCCTGGCCGTCGCGGTGGGGCTCGCGGCGGGGTGGCTCGTGGTGCGGCGGCGCGCCGCGCTGCGGCGCTGGATCGAGGCGCTGCTCGCGCTGCCGTGGGCCTTGCCCGGGACGGTGTTCGCCATCGCGCTGGCGACGGCGTTCAGCGTGTCGGCGCCCCTGCAGCTGCGCTGGATCCTGGTCGGCACCGTCGCGATCCTGCCGCTCGCGTATTTTGTGCGCAACCTCCCGGTCACGGGACGGGCGATCCTCGCGGGCTACCGGCAGCTCGATCCGGCGCTCGAGGAGGCGGCGGCGAGCCTGGGCGCGGGCCCGTGGCGCACCCTGCGGCGTGTGACGCTGCCGCAGCTCAAGCCGGCGCTCGCCGCGGGGGCGAGTCTCGCCTTCGTGGGGGCGCTGGGTGATTTCGTGACGTCGATCCTGCTGTACACCTATCGCAATCGTCCCATCTCGATGGAGATCAACGCGGCGTTGCGGGTGAACGAGATCGGCGTGGCGGCGGCGTTCGGCGTCGTGCTGATGGTGGTGAGCGCGCTCGTCCTCTCGATCGGAGCGCGCCGGTGAAGCGACTCGCGGTGCTGATGGCGGTCTGCTTCGTGGACATGCTGGGGCTGATGCTGGTGGCGCCGCTGATGCCGTTCTACGCGCTGCGGCTGCACGCGCCCGAGTGGCTGGTCGGCCCGTTGATCGCGGCGTTCGCGGTGGCCCAGCTCGTGTCCTCGCCGGTGTGGGGGAAGTTCTCGGACCGCTACGGCCGCCGTCCCGCGGTGATGATCGGGCTCGCGGCTTCGGCCTTCGCCTACCTGATCTTCGGGTTCGCCAACAGCCTCTGGCTGCTGTTCGCGTCCCGCGTCGTGCAGGGAATGGGCGGCGGCACGACGGGCGTCGCCCAGGCCTACGTAGCCGACACGATGGAGCCGGGAGAGCGCGCCAAAGCCCTCGGCTGGCTCTCTGCCGCCACGAGCGCCGGCGTGGTCATCGGACCGTTCATCGGGTCGGCGGCCACCAATTTCGGCACGGCGGCGCCGGGGATCGTCGCCGCAGCGCTGTCGCTCGTGAATGTCGTGTTCGCCTGGAAGTGGCTGCCCGAATCGCGCGCCGGGCACCTGCGCACGCCGAGCGGGCACTTCGCCGGACAGCCCGGCGTCCGCACCGTCAAGCGGGCGCTCCTGGAAATCGTGTCTCATCCCAACCGGCCGGCTCACCGCGTCATCTGGATCTACGTAGTGGGGATGCTCGCGTTGAACATGA
>DATGDE010000228.1:0-2972 GCA_035311125.1 Gemmatimonadales bacterium | reverse complement strand
CGGCAAGCTCACGCCCGACGAGCGCGTCCTGATGAACACGCACCCCGTCGAAGGCGCCCGCATCATCCTCGAGAGCGATCAGGAGCTCGACCTCGCCGCGGTCGTGGCGTACGAACACCACATCATGCTGAACGGCCTGGGGTATCCCCAGGTGAAGTTCCGGCGGCCATGCCACGAGGCGAGCAACCTGATCCACGTTTGCGACGTCTACGATGCCCTGCGGACCAGGCGGCCCTATCGGGATGCGTGGCCGGTGGAGCAGGTGTTGCCGTACATCGAGGGGCGGGCCGGGCTCGAATTCGACCCGAACTACGTGCGGGCGTTCATTGCGATGATGCGGAGATGGGAGTCGCAGGTCGCCGTCATTTCCGATGAGCGCACCCCGCTGCCGGCCTCCGTCGCCGCGGCGATCACAGGTCCGGCCGGCCCCCCCTCGCCCCGGCAGTCCGGAGCGGGCCCCGCGAGCGAGCCTGGTTGATTAGCTTCCGGACACGATGGACAAGACCGCCCTGTTGCTCGCGATCGGCACGTTGGCCGCTCCCGGACTGTCCGCGCAGCGGGCGAGCGGGCTGCGCCTCGAGGGCAAGTGGGAAGCGCGCACCGATGACGGTCCGCGCCTCATCATGGTGCGGTCCGACAGCTCGGCGCAGTTCGGCGATCAGGTCGCGCGCTGGCGCGTGGTGGGAGACAGCGTGTGGTTCACCATGGGCGACGGCGTGTGGAACGTCTACGGCCTGAAGGTCGCCGGAGACAAGCTCACGATCTCGGGTGGAGATCTCGAGAAGCCGGTGTCGCTGCGACGCGTCGGACCGGCCACCGCCCGGCCCGACACGCTGAAGGTCCCCGAGCCGCCACCGGCCAACGCGCGCGCCTGGTGACCGGAGAAGAACCTGCTCTTTACTTGGTGCTCCAGTCGTAAATCCTTCCCAGCACCGCCCGCAACTCGTCCGTCACTTCCACGTCCCGTCGCGGCAGCACCCGCTCCACGATCCTGAGGAAACCTTCGCGGGTCATCCGCTCGCGCGAGCTGCCGCCGCCCCATGCGAAGGGGGGGACGTACTTCGGCGGGCGCACCGCATCGAACACGCTGGCGCCTGCGCCGACCACCGTCCCCGTACCGAGCAGTGTGCCGATCGCGGTCTTCGCATGATCGCCGAACAAGGTGCCGAGAAACTGCTGCGCGGTGTCCACGCGCGCGCCGGCGATCTCGAGCCGGACGGGCCCGTAGGTGTTCTTGAGATTCGACGTGATGGTCCCGGCGCCGCAATTGACCCAGCGCCCGACGACGCTGTGTCCTAGGAAGCCGTCGTGGGACTTGTTCGCGTGCCCCAGGAACACGCACGAGGCCACCTCTCCATGGACGGCGCAGCGTGGGCCGATGGCCGAGCCGCGGAGCGCGCCCCCGAGCACGCGGGCGTTCGCCCCGATCCAGAGCGGACCCTCGAGGCGGGTTCCCGAACGGATCTCCACGCCGCTCTCCACCACGACGGGGCCGTGCGACACGTCGAACACCACGCCTGGCTCGACCTGCGCTTCGTGCAGTGCCAGCGCCGCAGGATCGCCGATGACGATGGACCCGGCGGGGACGGCGTCGCTGTCGCCCAACATGGCGCGCAGGTCGTCTGGCAGGAGGCGTCCCAGGGCGGGGATCAGGTCGAACGTTCCGTGCAACACGACCCCAGGGACCTCGACCGTCCGGGCTTGCGGCTGCGGCCCCTCCCAGACGTCGCCCGGCGGCACGCCCCAGCCGACCGTGATGCCGTGCGACACCAGTCGCACCGGCACCGACGGCAGCTCGGGAGCGACGCCCTGCGGCGCGAAGGTCGATGACCCGATCACCGCCGGACCGGTGACGGCCCGCCGCGGCATGACCGGTGGCATGCCGTGTTCGGCGAAACCGGCGAGATGCGGCAGGGCGAATATGGCGCTCGCCTCCGCGCCGACGAACGTCTCCCAGCGCTCGCGAATGAGATGGGCCCCGGCGCGCAGTTCCGACAGGGGGCGCACCCCGGCGAACGGCGCCCAGACCGGCGCGGGATCGGGGTCGAGCAGATAGAGCGCGAGACTCACAGGCGCTGCACCAGGGCCTTGAGGCGGTCGGCGCGACCGGTGGGCATCACCAAAGTGTGTCCGTTGGCGCGCACGACGACGAGATCCGTGATGCCGCTGACGGCGAGGTGCTCGCTCTCCGACCACAGCACGCAGCGTCGCACGTCGTCCCCGATGGTGATGTTGCCCACCGCCACGTTACCCTGGGAATCCGGGGTGCGGATGCGGAACAGCGCATCCCAGGAGCCGATGTCGTCCCAGGTGAACGTCCCCGCCACGACCGCCAGCCGCTTCGAGCGCTCCAGGACCGCGATGTCTACCGGGGCCGGGGTGACGGCGGCGAAGAAGCCCGCGACGTCGCCGGAGCTGAGGGCGGGCAGCCCGGCGCGCAGCTCGCGCGCATGAGCGGACACTTCCGTCAGGAACCGCTCCACCCCCCAGGCGAACAATCCCGTATTCCAGAGCGCCTTGCGCCGCTTCAGCTCGGCGGCCCGGGCCGCGGTCGGCTTCTCCACGAATCGTTGCACCCGCCGGGCGAAAGGACCGAGCGGGCGTCCCGGCACGATGTATCCGTAGGCCGATTCGGCGCGCGTCGGCTTCACGCCCACCGTCACCAGCACGTCGTGCTCCCGGGCCACGGCGAGCGCCCGCGCGGCGGTGGTACGGAACGCGGCATCGTCACCGACGGCCCAGTCGGCATGGAGCGAGAGCATCTGGGCGTCCGGGTCACGCCGCGCGATCCAGTGCGCGCCCCACACCAGGGCGGGGGCGGTGGAGGCGGAGCGCGGCTCGGCCAGCACCTGCGTCGCCGGAACCTCGGGCACGAGCGCCGTCACGCGCTCCACCAGGAACGGGCCGGTGAGGATCAGGATGCGATCCGGCGGTACCAGACCCTCGAGCCGGCGCACGGCCTGGGAGAGGAG
>DATGDE010000227.1:0-3036 GCA_035311125.1 Gemmatimonadales bacterium | reverse complement strand
GCGCTGGGTCGGGATCGAGCCGAACCCCTACGCTCGGCCGTACCTGGAGCGGGCGGCCCGCGAGGCGGGCGTGCCGCACGAGGTGCGGGAAGGAAGCGTGCAGCGGCTGCCGCTGGCAGCGGCAAGCGCGGACGCCGTGATCGGAACGCTCGTGCTCTGCTCGGTGGAGGACCAGGCGGGCGCCTTGCGCGAGATCCGCCGCGTGCTGAAGCCGGGCGGGCGCTACGTCTTCATCGAGCACGTGGCGGCGCCGGCGGGATCCTGGCGGCGACGGCTACAGCGCTGGGTGCGGCCCGCCTGGCGCGTGCTTGCCGACGGATGCCGCCCCGACAGGGACACGCTGCAGGCGATTCGGGCGGCCGGGTTTGCGCGCGTCGAGGCGGAGGAGTTTCTGGCGCCGGCGGGACTCGTCGCCCCGCATGTCGCCGGGATCGCCGTGACGGAGGGAGTCGCGGCTTGACCGGTACCGGGAACCGGGCGACACTACGCGCATGGACGAACGGGAGCTGATCCACGACTGGAACCGCGTCGGGGCGTCGTTCGACTGGTCCCGCGCCCGGGTGGACCTGAACGACGAGACGCTGCGCGACGGACTCCAGTCGCCGTCGGTGAAGGACCCCTCGCTCGAAGTCAAACGGAAGCTGCTCCATCTGATGGCCGATCTGGGCATCGTGGCGGCCGACATCGGCCTGCCCGGCGCCGGGCCGCGCGTGGTGGAGCAGGTGCGCGCGCTCGCCCGGGAGATCCGGGACCACAAGCTGCCGATCTTCCCGAACTGCGCCGCCCGCACCGTCATCGCCGATATCGAGCCCGTCGCCCGCATCTCCCAGGAAATCGGCATCCCGATCGAGGCGGCGACCTTCATCGGCTCCTCGCCGATCCGCCAGTACACCGAGGACTGGACGATCGAGCGGATGCTCAAGGCCACCGAGGAGGCAGTGAGCTTCGCGGTGGGTCAGGGGCTTCCGGTCATGTACGTCACCGAGGACACGACCCGCGCCAAGCCCGAGACCCTGCAGCGGCTGTACGGGACGGCGATCGACTGCGGGGCGACGCGCATCTGCCTCGCCGATACCGTCGGGCACGCCACCCCGGACGGGGTGAAGGCGCTCGTCCAGTTCGTGAAGCGGGACATCGTAGGAACGAAGAGCGTCAAGATCGACTGGCACGGGCACCGGGACCGGGGGATGGGGCTCGTCAACTGTCTCGCCGCGATCGAGGCCGGCGTGGACCGGGTCCATGCCACCGCGCTGGGAGTGGGGGAGCGGGTGGGGAACGCGGAGATGGACCTGCTGATCGTGAACCTGAAGCTGCTCGGTGCCCACCGGGGCGACATCGCGAAGCTCCCGGAGTATTGCCGCACCGTGGCCGAGGCGGTGGGCATTCCCATTCCGCTGAACTACCCGGTGATGGGGAGCGACGCGTTCCGCACGGGGACCGGGGTGCACGCCGCTGCGATCATCAAGGCCAAGAAGAAGGGCCACACCTGGCTGGCGGACCGGGTCTACAGCTCGGTGCCGGCCGAAGAACTGGGGCTGGAGCAGGTGATCGAAATCTCGCCCGTGTCGGGGCTGTCCAACGTGAAGTTCTGGCTGCAGCATCACGGGTACGACCCGGACGACGAGGCGGCGTGCCAGGCGCTGTTCGACGCCGCGAAGCGGGCCGACCATACGCTGACCGCGGAGGAATGCCACAGCCTGCTGCGGCAGGGCGCATGGCGGTAGGCGCGTTCCGGGAGCTCGAGCGCTCGTACTTCGATCTCCGCTGGCATTTCGATCCCGTCGCCGCGACGCTGGCGGGGCTCACGGCACACGACGACCGCTTTGGCCGCTACAGTCCCACCGTGCTGGCGCCGCATCTCGCGGCGCTCAAGTCGATCGGGTTGGCGCTCGAGGAGACCACGGGGGACGACCTCCAGGTCGAGATCGACCGCACCGCGCTGCTGGACGAGATTCGCGTCACCATCCGGCAGTTCGAGCAGCAGCGCCCGCAGGCGAAGAACCCCGAGTTCTGGCTGTCACACCTGTTCAACGGGTTGTACGGCCTGTTGCGGCGCGCCGATCGCGGCTCGGCGGCCAACGCGGCCTCCGTCGCCGCGCGGCTGGAGGACGTGCCGGCCTTCCTGGACGATGCCCGGGCCGCGATCGTGGAGCCCGTGCGGCTGTTCGCCGAGACGGCGCTGCAGATGTGCCCGGGGGGTGTGCTGCTGCTGCGGGAGATCCGATCCGCGTACGCCGCTGGGGCTGCGGGTGAGCGGGTGGGCGCTGCCGCGGAAGCTGCCGGGGCAGCGCTCGCGGCGTTCGAGCACGACCTCGACCGTTGGGTCGAGGCGGGGAGCGGGCACTTCGCGGTGGGTGAGGACGAATTCAACTTCCTGTTGCACTACCAGCACGCGCTGCGGGATACCGCGCCGGAGCTGTGGCGCTACGGCCTGCGGCTCAAGGACGAGGTGATCGCCGACCTGTCGCGCCGCGCCGAGCGGCTCGCGGGCAACGCCGACTGGCCCGCGCTCGTCGATCGGCTGCGTGGCGACCATCCATCGGCCCAGGGGTTGGTCGCGGCTTACGCGAAGGAGATGGAGCGCGCCCGCGAGTTCGTGGTGGCGCGCGGCCTGGCGCCGCTGCCGGCCGTGCCGCTCGACGTGATCGAGACGCCCGAGTTCATGCGTCCGCTGCTCCCGTTCGCCGCCTACGACAGCCCGGGGCCGTACACGGCCGATCCGCGCGGCCTGTTTTACGTGACCGTCCCCGATCCGGCGCTGCCGGCGGCCGCGCGCGAGCGGGTCCTGCGCGATCACTCGAACTACGAGATCGCGGCGACGGCCCTGCACGAAGGGTATCCGGGCCACCACCTGCAGCTCGTGCTGGCGCAGGCCAGCGCCTCGGAGACGCGGAAGAATGTCACCACCCCCCTCAGTGTGGAGGGGTGGGCGTTGTACTGCGAGGAGCTGATGGCGGACGAGGGGTTCTACTCCTCGGAAGAAGAGAAATTCTTTCAGCGCGTGCACCTCCTGTGGCGGGCCATGCGGATCGTGGT
>DATGDE010000226.1:0-11467 GCA_035311125.1 Gemmatimonadales bacterium | reverse complement strand
GGCAGGAAGAACCAGTTGGCGATCGAGTGCTCGAACCCGATCGCGACGAAGGCGGTGATGGGGAAGAGGACCGCGACGATCTTGTCGGCCACGCTGCGCCCGCCCATGGCAAGCCACACCGCGAGACACACGAGCGCATTGCACAGCACGCCGCGCGCGAATGCCTCTCCGAGCGAGAGGGCCGCTTTGGCTCCGGCGACGCGGATCGCCGTCTCGCCGACCGCGCCACCCGCGAGCCCCGCGATGTCGCCCCACAGGACCAGCACCACCGTACCCAGACATCCGATCACGTTGCCGGTGTAGGCGAGGAGCCAGTTGCGCAACACGTCGCGGCTGCCGATCAGCCCGCTCGCCCACGCCATGGCGAGGAGGTTGTTCCCGGTGAACAGTTCAGCGCCCGCGACCAGCACCAGCACGAGGCCAAGGCAGAAGGCCAGGCCGCCGAGCACACGGGTCACGCCGAAGCCCAAACCGGAGTCGGTGACGACGACGATGAAGAACAGAGCGCCGAGGGCGATGAAGGCGCCGGCGAGGACGGCGAGCACCAGCACGGTCAGGGCGCCCATCCGCGCCTTCGCCACGCCGAGGGTCTCGACGTTGGCGGCGATCTCGCGTGGCGGATGAGCGTCGGGCATGGGCTAAACTGCCTCCCATGCGTGTCCCGATCAAGAAGGAAAATCTGGTCGTTCAGCCCGCGTAACGGAGGACGGCGATGAAGTGGCACGCAGAACCGGCGAGCACAAAGCAGTGCCACACGAAGTGGCTATAGCGCAGTCGCCGGGCCCTGAGGAACACCACGCCGGCCGTGTAGGCGACGCCTCCCGCGAGGAGCCAGAGTACGCCGGTGAGGGGCACGCCGAGCCACAGCGGCTTGATGGCGATGAGCATCAGCCATCCCATTCCGAGGTAGACGCCGGTGGAGAGTCTGGGATAGCGGAATCCCGAGAGCGCCGTCAGCACGATCCCGCACGCGGCGAGACTCCAGACCAGGCCCAGGAGCGTCCAACCCCACGGGCCCCGCAGCGCCCCGAGCGTAAACGGCGTGTACGTCCCGGCGATCAGCAGGAACACGGCGCTGTGATCGAGGACCCGGAATACGCGCTTGGCCCGGCTGTCCGGCAGAGCGTGGTAGAGGGTAGAGGCCGAATACAGGAGTACAAGGGTCGCCGCGAACACGGTCGCGCCGATGATGGCGAGTGGTGCGCCACGTCGGGATGCGCTGGCGAGGAACGAAGGAATCGCCGCGAGACTCGCGAGCAATCCGACGCCGTGACTGACGCTGTTAGCGATCTCTTCGCCGAGCGACTGGTTGCGCTCGTTCACGATACGGGGGAAGGGGAATGCATCGCCGATTCATTCCCGCTCGACGAAGCGGTAGCTCGCGTGGGAATCGTAGTCGATCCCGTGCTGCTGCTTGAGCCTCTGAATGTATCTGAGCGTCCGGTCGGTATGCGGCCCGACGCCTTCGTTGGTGTGCAGGAGCACCTCCTCGAGACAGCTCGTGAGGCTCATGTGCTTGTGCTCGGCGAGATCCTCGAGCAACGCGGCGAGCCGCTTCTCGAGCCGGACCGGGACATCCACCCGCTCGATCTCGATCGGCGGGCCGGCGTTGAAGCGGTGATGCCCGAACCCGAGCAGGTAACCGTCCAGATCCCGCACGCGGTAGTCGCGCAGGCCGTAGGGCTGGTCCGATGGCGGGTGGACGACGGTGACGCCGTTGGCGCGATGGAACGCGAACAGCCCGTCGGCATCGTCGACCACGAAGTACACCGAGCATCCGTCGGGACTGGGCGTGCCCCGTTCGAGGAACAGCTGCACGTGGCCCAGGTTCATACCGGCCATCTCCGGCGGATCGCCCGAGATGAACGCCTGCATGAAGCCGAGCTTCTTCGCGTAGAAGTCGGCGGCGGCACGCACATCGCTGACAGCGAGGGCGGGGTGGATCTGCCTGCAGTCGACGTCCGGGGGCATGGAGGCGGTCACGGTGTGGCCGGCCGCGTGAACTCGCTCGCCCGGCGCCGTCCCAGCCGCTCGAGCAGCAACGCCGCCCGCGCCGTCTGCATCCCGAGCGACGGCAGGTTGACCTGCTCGTCCGGCGTATGTGAGCCGCTGCCCAGCGCGCCGAGCCCGTCGAGCCCGTCGATGAGCGGCGCCACGAACGAGATGTCGCCCGCACCGCGGCGCCCCGGATCGAGTGCGGCGACCGAGTCGTAGCCCAGGGCTCGGCTCGCCCCGTCGTAGATCGCCAGGATTCGCCCATTGCCTGGTGTGGGCGGCATCGCCGGGTACTCATCCTCGAACACGATCGTCGCATCCGTCCCCGGCAGATGCTGCGCCACGATCTCGCGCATCCGCGCGCGGGTCCGTTCCTTCTGCTCCTCGGAGATGAACCGCAGGTCGCCCTGCGCGATGGCGAGCCGCGGCACGATGTTGAGCTTGCTGGCGGTCGTCCCGCTGATGGCGACGGTGTCGTAGCTGACGTCCGTGCCGCCCACCGCGGTCGCGACGTTGAAGGTCAGGTATTGCTCGCCCACGAGCTGTTGGCGAAAGGCGTCGAGGATGCGCGCCAGCTCGTAGATGGCGCCGTACCCCGCGCCGCTGCCGAACACGCCGGCGGAATGCGCCTGGTGTCCGGTGACCGTCAGGCTCCACGAGCTCGCGCCACGCCGGGCGACCGTTGCATCGCTGCGGTTGCCGCCTTCGAATGCCAGGGCGACGTCGCTGCGCCGGGCCGCGTCGATCAGGGCCTCCCGCGCCACCGGCAGCGGCTCGCCGGGGTGCTCCTCGTCGCCGGTGAAGATCAGTGTGAGATCGAGATCCGCGAGCGCGCCCGCTGCACGCAGGGCCTTGAGCGCATACAGAATGATCACGTCGCCGCCCTTCATGTCCCCCGAGCCGACACCGCGTGCCGTGGAGTCGAGGCGCGCGAAGTTGGCGCCATCGGGCTCGACGACGGTGTCGAGGTGGCCGATCAGCAGCATCCGGACCGCTCCGGACTTGCCCCGGTGCTCGGCCACCAGGTGGCCCGCCCGTCGCATCGAGTCGGGGACCGTGACCCAGCGGGTCGTGAAGCCCAGAGAATCGAGCGAGGCGCGGAATACCGCGCCCACCCGACGGACGCCCTCCAGGTCGAGCGTGGCGCTCGGGATGTCCACCACGTGCTGCAGGTAAGCGATTTGTTCCTCTCGGCTCGCCTCGACTGCAGCCATGATGCGCCGCTCCTGGGAGGAGAGCGCTTGCGCCGCGACGCTCGAGGCGATGACGCAGCGGAGGATCAGCGCCGCGGCGAGGGAGAGGGTTTGTCGTCGTGCCATGGCGGTCCAAGATCGCCCGCGGGCTCGTTCGCGCTAGATCCGTCGCGCATCGTAGGCCCAGTGCAGCAGCGCCTGCCGCTGCCGCGGGCGGCAACTCCAATCGCCGCGCGCGCACGATTTCCGGAGCTGCGCCACGTGGCGCCGCACGGCCCGCCAGCGGCGGATCTGCCGCTCGTCATCGTTGCACCGGCGGCCCATGTAGTACCGGCAGTACCACTGGAACCAGCCCCGCGGATCCTCTGCCGAGATCCAGCCCTTCGTGCGCCACACCGACAGCGGCTGTGAGGCGTTCACGCCGAAGCAGTTCAGCGTCGGGTCATGACGGTCGTGACACAGCTTGGCCCGGGCGAACCAGCTCGCGGGGAATTCCTTCCGGCAGTCGGTCATGTATTTGCCGCCGAACACGCCGAGCTGGAGCATCTGCTTCGGGGTGAGCTCTGGCCGGAAGTCCGGATGGAAGTTCCGTCCGATGGGCTCGGTGAGGAGATATCGATAGCCGCGCTGCATCAGGTCGTTCACCGTCACGCGGCGTCGCATAGTCGCCTTCACGGGGGAGTCCGTCAGGCAGCAGGGCGGCCGCGACGTCGTTGGGCCAGGAACAGCAGCGAGGCCGTCGCAGCCACTGCGCTCGTGAGGAGCCACGCCGTCGCCGTCGCGCGCGCGAGCAACCCGACGATCAACGCCGCCGCCACCCACGGCACGACCGAGCCGGCGGGCATCTGGAACGGATTGTTCTCGGCGCCGACCTTGAGGCGCCGCAGGCGTCCCGCGCCCACGCAGCAGGCCAGATAGACGAGCAGGATAGCCACGTCCGCCACCACGGCCAGCTTCACGTACGTGCCGGTGAGCGCGATCGCGCACACGATGACCCCCTGGACAGCGATCGCGGCGTGCGGCGTATGGTGCTCGGGATGGACGAGGGCCAGGGGCCGCGGCAGAAAGCCGTCCTGCGCCAGGGCGAACAACGTCCGCGGCGTGGACAGCATGGTCGCGGTCATGAACCCGAACGTCGAGAGGATCATTGCGATCAGGATGAGCCGGGCGCCCGCGGCGCCGCCGAAGCGCTGCGCGGCAGCGGCCAGCGGCGCCTGCGCCGTCTCGGGCGCGGCCAGGGCGCTCCCGAGCACGCCCTGGGCGACCAGTTGCACCGCGATATAGAGGAGGGCCACGCCGCCGAGGCCGAGCGCAATGGCGCGTGGGACGCTGCGCGCGGGGTTCGTGACTTCGCCCGAGACCTGGAGCGCCGACTCCATGCCGAAGAACGCGAACATCAGGAGCAGACCCGTTTCGCCCAGCTGGCCGAGCGGTGGGATAGTCGTGAAGGTGACGTTCGCGCTCTGCACGTGGGGTAAGCCGAGCGCCACGAAGGCGACGAGCGGGACGATCTTCGCCAGCGTCGAGAGAGCGCTCAGGCGAGAGCCCGACGCGGCGCCGCGCACGTTGACCAGCGCGAACGCCGCGAGCATGACGGCGGGCACGATGACCCGGGGCACTGGTGCGGCGAGGGCGGGGAAGAGCCCGGAGAGCGCGTCGCGGAACACGATGGTCACGGCCGCCATGGCGAGCGTGATGCCGAGCCAGAGCAGCACGCCGCACAGGTATCCGACGAAGGGGCCGAGGGCGGCTTCGACATAGGCATAGGGGCCGCCGCTCTTGGGGACGCGGCTCCCCGCTTCGGCGAAGCACAAGGCCACGAGCCCGGTCGCCACCGCGCAGACCACGTAGGCGAGCGGCGCAGCCGCGCCGAGCTGGCCGGCCGCGTGCGCGGGGAGCACGAAGATCCCCGCGCCCACCGTGATATTGAAGATGGCGGCCGCCAGGCCGCCGGTGCCGATGACGCGCCGCAGGGCCGGAGCCGCGTCCCCCGACCCCTTGACCTTCGACAGGAAGTCCAGTAAGCTCTCCTCTCAACCTTCTACAGAACACGGATGACGATCGATCCCGTTGCGGTCCGGCAAGGTACGCTCGATATGCTCATCCTCAAGGCGCTGTCGCTCCAGCCCATGCACGGGTGGGGCATCGCCGAGCGGATTCAGCAGATCTCGGGCGACGTGCTGCGCGTGCAACAAGGCTCGCTGTATCCCGCGCTGCATCGGCTCGAGGGCCGCGGTCTCCTCGTGGCCGATTGGCGTCCCTCCGAAGACAACCGGAAAGCCAAGTACTATCGGCTCACGGCGGCCGGCCGCCGGCTGCTCGCAACCGAGCAGGCGGAATGGCAACGGTTCATGACGGCGGTGCAGCAGGTGATGCAGGCAGGCTGAGAGCGGCTGGGGCAAGACTTCCGGCCTGGCCGAAAGGAGACTCACCATGCGGCTGGTGCGTGCCATGGCGGTGCGCCTGCGAGCGCTCTTCGACCGCCCGGCACTCGATGAGGAGCTCGACCTCGAGTTGCGCGACCACCTCGAGCGCGAGATTCGCGCCAATCTCGACCGTGGCCTGAGCGAGGTCGAGGCGCGGCGTGCGGCCCTCGCCGCCTTCGGCGGCGTGCAACGCTACAAAGAGGAAACGCGAGACACCCACAGCATTCGCTGGCTCGAAGACGGCCTGCAGGATCTCCGCTATGCGCTGCGCTCGCTCCGGCGCGCACCCGGCTTCACGGCGGTTGCCGTCCTGACGCTCGCCCTCGGCGTCGGCGCAAACACCGCGGTGTTCACCGTCGTCGACGGCGTCCTGCTCCGGCCGCTCCCGTTTCGTGAGCCGGGGAGGCTCTTCCTTGCCTCGCAAGTCCCCAAAGATCTGCCATTCGAGGTGGCTCCGGGTCTGCCGGACCGGTTGTATCTGAGCTATCGCGAGCGCGTGCACGCATTCGAGCGCGTGGCGGGGTTCCAGCGCGTCCCGTTCACGCTGAGCGGAGTGGGGGACGCCTCGCGGATCTCGGGAGCACGCGTCGGGGCCGATTTCTTCGCGTTACTCGGCGTGAGCCCGTCTCACGGGCGATCCTTCGTGAAGGAGGAGGAACAGCCCGGGCGCGACGGTGTGGCGATCCTGAGCGACCGCTTGTGGCGCGAGCGGTTTGGAGGAGACACCCGGGTAGTGGGAACGACGATCACCCTCGACGGCATACCGCGTACGATCGTCGGTATCGCGCCGCCGGGCTTCGACTTTCCCGCCTCGTCCCAGATCTGGACGCCGCTCGCGCTGCGACTCGATGCCGGCAACTCGTTCATTCTGTCGGTGCTCGGGCGACTGCAACCGGGGGCGACCCCCCAACAGGCGCGCAGCGAGCTCGAATCGATCAGCCGAGCGATGCCGCCCGACTCGCGTGTGCGTGATGACGGCCGCACCAGCGTGGCGGCGATCCTTCCGTTGAAGGACGTGCTCATCGGCAAGGTCGCGAAATCACTCCTCGTCTTCTCCGGCGCCGTCGCATTCGTGCTCCTGATCGCCGGCGCGAACGTGGGCAACCTCATGCTCACCCGCGCCGCGACGCGGCGACGGGAAATGGCCGTACGGGTGGCCCTGGGTGCGAGCCGCAGCCGCGTCGTCCGACTGCTCCTCACCGAGAGCGTGATCGTGGCGGTAATCGGAGGGGCCTGCGGCATCCTGGCTGCGTTCGGCGGCGTTCATGCGCTCCTGGCGATGGCCCCGGCCGACCGCATTCCCCGGCTGGAGGAGGTGCACGTCGATGGAGTGGTGCTGGCATTCAGTCTCGCTATCGCGCTGGTGACGGGCATCCTGTTCGGCCTCGTGCCCGGACTGAACACCTCGCGACGGCAGCCCCACCAGGATCTGACCCAGGCCAGCCGGGTGATCGGCGGCCCGGACACACGCGTACGCATGGTGTTCGTCGTGGGCCAGATGGCGCTCGCGCTCGTCCTGCTGACCGGCGCGGGACTGATGATCAAGAGCTTCCTCCGGATGCGGAGTCTCGATACCGGATACGACGCCGCCGGCGTCGTGACCATGGCCGTCGATCTGCCGCCCGTCGCGTATCCCGACGCCGGTCGCGTCCGGCAATTCCACACGAGCGTGCTCGCGCGGCTGGCGCGCATCCCGGGCGTCACGGCGGCCGCGGCGGTTTCGTTCCGCCCGATGGCCGACGTGGGCGTGATGGGGAACTTCAGCGTCGAGGGCCCGACGCCGTTCCCGGAGGGCTACAGTGTCGACAAACCGACCGTCAGCCCCGGCTACTTCGCGGCGATGGGCATACACCTGCTGCGGGGCCGTGACTTCTCCGAGCGCGATGACGCCCGCGCGCCCGGCGTCGTGATCGTCAGTGAGTCGGTGGCCCGGAAGGTGTGGCCGAACACGGACGCCGTCGGGAAGCGCATGTCGATGAGTGATCGGCCGGGCCCGGGCGACTGGCTCACCGTCATTGGCGTCGTGAACGACGTGGTCCAGGATGGGGAGCTAACCCGGCATTCGACCATCTATCTGCCGTATCTGCAGACCACGTCGCTGTTCTTCCTCAGCCAAATGACGTACGTGGTGCGGACCACGCTCGCGGCGGCGAACGTCGCGCCGGCGATGCGCGCGACGCTGCGGGAGACCGACCCGGCCGTCCCGGCACAGGCGCTGCAGACCATGGATCAAGCGATGCTCGACGTGATCGGTGAGCCGGTCTTTCAGATGCGCCTGTTGAGCGTCTTCGCGCTGCTGGCGCTGCTGCTCGCAGCGATCGGCACGTATGGGGTACTCGCCTATCACGTGGCGGAGCGCGGACGTGAGATCGCCATCCGCGTGGCCCTGGGCGCCGAGTCGGCGCGCGTCGTGCGCATGGTGATCGGGGACGCGCTGCGGTTCGCCGGGCTCGGCGTCGCGATCGGTGGGATGGGCGCGCTGGCGACGACGCGGGTCCTGTCGAAGTTCCTCTTCGAAGTGAGCCCGACCGACCCGACGACCTTTGGACTGATTGCAGCGCTGCTCGTCACCGTCGCGCTCCTGGCCGGGCTGCTCCCCGCCCGACGCGCGTCGCGCATCGACCCTATGGCTGTCCTCAGGAGCGAATAGCGCCCGGCAGGATCGGTTTCCGCCACGACCGGCTAGGGGAGGTTCTCCTAGTTCTCCCCCGCCTTGATCACGAGAATGTCTCCTGCGCCGGCTTCGAATTCCACGCCGTTGACGGTATAGGCGCCGCGGCCCTCTCGCACGAATTGCACCTCGTCTAACCGCAGAACCGCCGCCCGCGACGCAGACTCTACGGGATCCTGATGACGAAGGGCAACCGTTTCCGTACTACGCCGGGATCCAACCGGAACGTCACCGGTGTCCACACCAGTGTCCGGACCGCGGCGCCGCGGCGCCTCCCCGGCGCGTAGCGTATTCTCGGCACGGCTTCGAGTATCGCCTGCGAGAAGTCGTCGCCGTCGCTCATCAACACTCGCACCGTCCCGTCGAGGATCGCACCAGATGTGTCGACGACGTACTCCAGCCAGACTCGCCCCTCGCGGCCATGCGTTCGTGCGGCATCCGGATACTTGACGTGGGGATCTTCGGTGGCTTGAGGCGGGTTGTCGAGTTGCTCCGTCAGGTAGATCCCCATCGAGTCGCCGGTCGCAGCGGTGGTATCAACTGCACTTCGCTCGGCGACGGCATCCAGGGTCGTCAGCAGGCCGAACAGGTCCGTCGCGGAGGCCGCGACCGCCCATGGAGTCGCCTCCGGCGCCCCAGGCCCTCTCGACGAATCGAAGAGTTCCATGTCGAATGGTGTCTCGGGGGTCCGCTCGGCGTTCAGGCTGACCCGCAACCAGGCTCGCCCGAGGTTTCCCTTGAGCGCCAGCGACGCAAACCAGGTGCGATCGCGAGGCGGGAGCTTGGCAATGGACTCCACCAGCGCGGCGACACCGGCTGCCCAGACTCGGGTGGACACCGGGGGGAGGGTGATGGTGAGCGCCTGGTTGGCGAGCCGTCCCTGCACGCTGCTCAGGGTGGGCGACGCGAGCAACTGGAGCCCATGCGTGGAGTCTCCCAGCACGAGAAAATCGATCAGCGGCCAGGTCACGCGCATCGGAGCAGCGGTCCGCGCCTGGGCGCCGGAGAAACACGGGACGGCGAGGAGACCCGCGACCAAAACGGCACGGCCGTTCATAGACTTCGATGCCTCGGCGAATGTGCGGGGCCGCTCTACGGATCGCGTTCAAAGTGCGGAACGCGGCCGCCGTGAGCAAGACCGCCACTCGCCGCCCGCGTCCTCAAACGCCTTTGACGAGCAGCCACACCCCGAGCGGAATCTCGTACGCGGCCATCGGCAGCCACATGAGCGAGGTGATCGGGCCGTGGAGCACTCCTCCGAGCTGCAGGGGCAAGCCGACCACGAGCAGGATCGACGCGACGACCCCGAGCCAGGCCAGCGCGGCCGGGATCATCCGGCCGCGCAGCAGCAGCCAGGAGAAGAGCGTGCTGCCCACGGCGAAGAAGGTGGCACCGTCGAGCGGGGATGGCCGCAGGAGAAAGGCGCCGAGCGCCTGCGCGCCTGCGGGAGCCGGTGCATTGGCTCCCGTGGCCGTTGCGAGCCAGAGCAGTCCCAGCGTCGCCGGTATGGAAACGGCGCCGGTCACGCCCTCGGCGACGCGACAGATCAGGCCCAGCATGGCGAGATCGGGATCCTGCTCGCGCGTCATCGCGTACAGCGTCACCGCCAGCACCAGGGCCGAGAAGCAGCCGGCCAAAGAGAGCACGACGGCGAGATGCACGTCGGCCGCATGCTGGGCCAGCCCCGCGAGCCTGGCGGCGGTCCCCTCGCCGCTCGTCGCCCGGCTGAGCAGCACCATGCTGGGGAAGGCGACGGCGATGTAGAAGAGGAAGGTGAAGCCGGCGATTCGTGCGTTCGTCGTGCGCGTCATGCGGCCTCCGCTCGTTATGCCGACCGCATGCTGATCGCGGGATCGATCCGCGCCGCACGCAACGCCGGAATCCAGCAGGCGACGATTCCGATCGCCGCCATCATGACCGCTACGCCGGCGAAGGTCACCGGGTCGTGTGGCGCGACGCCGAAGAGCAGCCCGCGGATGATGCCGCCGGCGACGTAGGCACCCGCGACGCCCAGCACGAGGCCGATCGCCAGCAACACGCCGCCCTCCTTCAGGATCATCCACTGTACCTGGCCGCGGTCGGCGCCCAGGCTCATGCGGATGCCGATCTCGTTGGTGCGCGCGCTCACCGAAAAGGCCAGCACGCCGGCGATCCCCACCGCCGCGATGATCATCGCAAGGAGGCCGAACGACGAGATCAGCTCGGCGTTCAGGCGCCGCGGCGCCACGCTCTGGTCCTTGATCTGCGCCAGGGTCAGCACGTTCACGATCGGCGCCGTCGGCGCGATGCGGTGCACGATGCGGGTCGCCGCGGGCACCAATCCGGGCGCATCACTGTCGGCACGGATGACCAGCGCGCCGCCGATGGACAGCATCTGCGTGAACGGCATGAACACCGTCGCACGCGGCTCGGCGTCCAGCCCGCCGTCGCGCGTATTGCCGACGACGCCGACGATCGTGCGCCAGTCGCCGCTGATGGGACTGAACTTGAGCAGCTCGCCCGTCCAGGCGATGCGCTTCCCGATCGCGTCCTCGCCGGGGAAGAACTTGTCGGCGAAGGTCCTGTTGACGATCACCACGAGTCCCGAGCCGGCCCGATCCGTGATGGAGAACTCGCGCCCCCGCAGGAGGGGAATTCCCGAGGCGCGGAAGTACTCGGGGCTCGCCGTGCGGACGGCGGCGTGCGGCACGGCCTCCCCCACGGCGAGGGCTCGGGCCTCCGCTTTGACCTCGAACGACATCAGCGACGCGGCGAGCGGCATGCTCGAGCCCAATCCTGCTTCGGAAACGCCCGGGAGGGCCCGGATCTCGAGCCGCATGCGCTCGTACTCTTCCTTGGCCGCGGCGTCGGCTTCCAGGAGATGTTTCATCCAGGCGGCAGGGTCGGATGCATCGCTCGGCACGCCTCCGAGCTTCAGCAGCGGCACGTCCAGCGCCAGCACTTCCTCCGCTTTGAGGCCGCTGTCCACGGCGGACAGCCGAATCATCGTGCGCGTGAGCAGTCCGGCGCCCGCGAGCAGCACGACGGACACGGCGACCTGTGCCACGACGAGTCCGCGCTGCAGCCGCTGCTTCTTCAGGCTCCCGCTGATGCGCCGCACCCCCGCGGAGATCCAGGAGGCGAAGGTGCCTTCCTGCGGCAGCGCCGCGATGTACGAGAGCAGCAGCGCGAGCACGGCCGAG
>DATGDE010000225.1:0-3925 GCA_035311125.1 Gemmatimonadales bacterium | reverse complement strand
TGGATCATCGGCTGGGACCTCATTCTGGAATACGCCGTCGGCAACATCGCCGTGGCCATCGGGTGGGCGGGCTACTTCGATTCGCTGCTGCGCGGCATGGGAATCGTCATGCCGCGCTGGATCGTGACCGACCTGCTGTCGGCGCTCAAGGATCCGGCCCTGCTGGCAGCCGCGCCCCACCTCGGTCCAATCCCGATTGTCTTCAACCTCCCGGCGCTCGCCATCGTCGCGGTGATTACCGTGCTCCTCGTGATCGGCACGCGGGAATCGGCGTGGGTGAACACCATGATGGTGGCGATCAAGGTCGGCATCATTTTCCTGTTCCTGTTCGTCGGACTGAAGTTCGTGCGCACCGAGCTGTGGCACGCTCCGAGCTTCGCGCCGAACGGGGTGAAGGGCATCGGCGCCGGCGCGGCGATCATCTTCTTCTCCTACATCGGGTTCGATGCGGTCAGCACCGCCTCCGAGGAGGCGAAGAACCCGCAGAAGGACATTCCATTCGGCATCATCGCCTCGCTCATTCTCTGCACGCTGCTCTACGTCGCCATCGCGCTGGTGCTCACGGGCCTCATCCCGTGGGACAAGCTCAACGTCCCCGACCCGCTGGCCGTCGCGCTGCAGTACATCCACGCCGACTGGGCAGCCGGCGTCCTGTCGCTCGGCGCCGTCGCGGCGATGACCTCGGTGCTGCTCGTGTTTCAGTTGGGACAGGCGCGGATCTTCATGTCGATGGGGCGCGACGGCCTGCTGCCACCCTGGGCGGCGAAGCTGCACCCCCGCTTCCGGACGCCGCACGTCACCACGATCATCACCGGCATCTTCGTCGGTCTGTTCGCGGCCTTCGCCCCGATCGGCGTCGTGCTCGAGCTCACCAACATCGGCACGTTGTTCGCGTTCGCCCTGGTGGCGGTCGGGATCATCATCCTGAGACGCCGGGAGCCGGACCGCCCCCGGCCGTTCCGCACGCCCTGGGTGCCGGTGCTCCCGCTGGTGTCGATCGCCTTCTGCGCCTATCTGATCTACAACCTGCCGGTAATCACCTGGCTGCGGTTCGTGGTGTGGATGGCGGCGGGCGCCGTCATCTACTTCCTCTACAGCGTCCGCCACAGTCGGATTCGGCACCTGAACGCATCCTGACGCATGAAACTCCATACGAAGATCATCATCGGCCTCGTGCTCGGCGCCGCGGCCGGGCTCGCGAGCTACACCTGGGCGCGCGACGCGACGTGGGTGGCCTGGCTCCGGGAGTACATCGCACAGCCCGTGGGGCAGATTTTCCTGCGCCTGCTGATCATGACGGTGGTGCCGCTGGTGTTCTGCTCCCTGACGGTCGGGGTCGCGGGACTGGGGGACGTGCGCCGCATCGGCCGTGTGGGCGGACGGGCGATCGGCTACTTCCTCGTGTCCACCGCCCTCTCGGCTACGCTGGGCCTGATCCTGGTCAATCTTGTGCGGCCCGGAGACGGGCTCGACGCGACGGTACGCGAGCAGTTGATGGCCACGTATCGCACTCAGGCGCAGGGAATTCAGCAGGCGATGACGATCAAGCCCGGCGTCGACATGGTGGTCAACATCGTGCCGCGCAATCCCGTCAAGGCGGCAGCCGATTTGGACATGCTCGGCATCATCTTCTTCTCCGTGATGATGGGCGTGGCGCTCACCCTGATTCCCGAGGAGAGATCCAAGCCGGTGCAGAAACTCCTTGAGGTGGGCGGGGACGCCATCGTCAAGATCATCGACATCGCGATGCAGCTCGCTCCCTATGGCGTGTTCGGCCTGATCTTCGTCGTGACGTCGCGCTTCGGGTGGGAACTGCTCGGGGCGCTGGGCAAGTACGTCGCTGTCGTGCTGGTGGGGTTGCTGCTGCACGGTACGGTGACGCTGTCGGCGCTGGTCCGGTTCCTGGGCGGCATGAACCCCGTGATTTTCTTCGCGCGCATCCGCGACAGCATGATCACGGCCTTCTCGACCAGTTCGAGCAACGCCACGTTACCCACCAACCTCGCCGTGGCGGAGAAGGAACTGGGGATCTCGCCGCGGATCGCGGGCTTCGTGCTGCCGATCGGCTCCACCATGTGCATGAACGGCACCGCCCTCTATGAGGGCGTGACCGTGCTGTTTCTGGCTCAGGTATTCGGCGTGTCGCTCAGCATCGGGACTCAGATCTTCGTGATCGTGCTGAGCGTCATTACCGCAGTCGGGGCGGCGGGGGTGCCAGGGGGCTCGCTTCCCCTGCTCATGGTCGTGCTCGCGACGGTGGGCGTCCCACCGGAAGCCATCGCGGTCATTCTCGGGGTCGACCGGATCCTCGACATGAGCCGCACGACGCTGAACGTGGTCGGCGACATGTCGGCGACGGTGTACGTCGCCCGGACTGAAGACGGCTGGGAACCCGGGAGGGTCAGGCGCGCGGCGTGAGCGGCCGGGCCGCGCGTGGTTTCGGCCGTGCTTCCTCCGACGGGCCGCGCTGCGTTCTCACGAACGCGCGGTACCCGCAGTCGCACGACTCGGTGGTCCGGCCGGTGCGGTCCGTGCCGAAGTGGAGACGCTGTCCACAGTCCAGGCAGAACGGTGGGCCCCCGTCGGTGACCAGGCCCGCGCGACCGAGCTCCGCGCGTGACCGGTTCATGCGACCACGAGCCCGGGGAAGGTCCACCCCAGGCGGATGAGGTCGCGCGCCGTGGCGCCGCCGCCGCCGTGCACGACCTCGAACTCGACCGGCTCGCCCGCGGTGAGCGGGTTGCACACGGTCCCCCGGATGCCGGAATGGTGCACGAGGCACTCCGACTCCCCGCTCGCATAGCCGATCATGCCGAAGCACCGCGCGAGATCGAACCACTTCACCCTGCCCGCTACACGCATCTCCACTACTCCGTCCGCGAGGATTCCCACCAAAAACAACGGCGGGACCGGCGCGCATGGCCAAGTCCCGCCGTGACTTCCGCTGACGACAAGGTAGTCGGGTCGGGGTCTGAAGTCAAACGACAACTTGTTAGGTCAGCTCTGCCGCGAGTCGCAGGGCGCCGAGTGGCGCGTCGACGGTGACGTCCCGCAGCTGCACGCGCGGCAGCGCGGCGACGAGCCGGGCCTCGAGCGCCTGGCGCAGCGGACTGCCCGGCCGCAGCAATCCTCCCGCGGCGGCGACCGGCAGCGCTTCGGCGGGATCGAACATCGGCTCGACCACCTGGACGAGGGACACCAACTCGGCGGCGGCATCTTCCGTGATGCGCAGGGCCGCGGGATCGCCCGCGGCGGCCGCGCTCATGACGTGCGGGGCGAGCGCGGCGACGTGCGCCGGCGCGGCCGTCGCTGCCCAACGCACCAGGTCGTCGAACTCACGCAGCTTGAGGGCCGGGAGCAGGCGCGCCAGCAGAGCGCCGCCGTCTCCGCCGCCGTCGCGAGCCTTGGCTACGACCGACAGGGCGCGACGCCCAATCCAGTAGCCCCCACCTTCATCGCTCAGCTGCCAGCCGTAGCCGCCGCTGCGGCGCAAGCGCCCGTGGCGGTCACGCGCATAGGCGATGGAGCCGGTGCCAGCATTGATCAGGATCCCCGGCTCGGTACCGAATGCCGACGCCAGGGCGATTTCCCCGTCGGCGACGACCTCCAGGGAACGCGCCACGCCGTGTGCGGCCAACGCCTGCTTGAGCTCCCGGCGCTCGAGCGCGCGGCCGGCGCCCGCCGCCCCCACCATGGCCCGGTCCACCGGCAGCGTCACCCCGGCGACCAGCGCTGCGCGTGCCGTGACCTCGGCGATCGCCGCGGCGGTCACCCCGGCGCAGCCCGAGCGCATCGGAGCCCCCGGACCTTCAGCTCGGCTGAGGATGATGAAGTCGGCTCGGGAAATGGCCGCCGCGGTGTGGCTGCCACCGACGTCGACGCCCAGGAGGACGGTGGGGGAGACGACGGTGGATGAGCCGGCGGA
>DATGDE010000224.1:0-9204 GCA_035311125.1 Gemmatimonadales bacterium | reverse complement strand
GCGCTCGCCTGGAGCGTGTACGAGACCGGGCGGCGCTGGGGCTGGCGCCCCGCGATCGCGGCGCTCGGCGTCGTGCTGTTCCCCGTCCACAACAACTTCCACCACCTGAACATCGAGACGCTGCTGCTGGCGCTGCTCGTCGCCACCGCCGGCGACCTGGCCGACGGCCGGCCGGCGCGCGCCGGCGTGTGGGTGGGGCTCGCGACCGCCCTGAAGCTTTTTCCCGGCCTCCTGCTGCCCTACTTCGCGCTGCGCCGCCAATGGAAAGCGCTGGCCGCCGGCTGCGCGGTCGCCGCCGGCGTCACCGTGCTCGCCCTGCTCCCCTACGGACCACGGGGCGCAGTCGACGCCCTCGGCAACTGGCTGTCGCTCACGCTGCACGGCCAGAACTTCCAGGGCGGCACGATCACCGGCTTGCACATGCAGAAGCTGGGACGTCTCGCCTGGGCGATCGGCGGCGTGCCGGTTTCCACCGTCGCCCTGCACGTGCTCGCGGTGGGTCTCGTCGTCGCGACGCTCGCCCGGCGGCCGCCGTTCGACGATGCCCCCCTCGAAGTGGGGAGCGTGTCGCTGCTCGCCGTGCTGCTGGCGCCGATCGCCTGGCTGCACACCTTTACCCTCGGGTACCTCGCGTGGGTGGCGGTGATCGCCGGCGTGCCGGCGGGGTCGCGCGGCTGGCGCATCGGGCTGTGGGCGAGCGCGATCTATGCCTCCACCGCCCTGTCGGCGCTGCGGCTGCCGCCGGCGCTGGGGTTCGTCACCTTCTTCAACGACACCCTGGGCGCCCTGCTGGCGTCCGCGCTGCTGCTGGTGCTGCGCCGCGCGCGCATCCGCGCCATCCCCGCCCCCACCTTCGCTTCCGGGAGCCCGCAAGCCGCATGACGACCTTTCTGCTCGCCGCGCTGCTGCTGCAAACGCCCACCGCCCCCGCCCCGGGCGCCACGCCGAGCCGACCGCTCGGGACGCTGCGCGAGCAGGCCGCGGTGCAGCAGGAGTGGCTGCGCTACCGGCTCGACTCCGTGCTGCCGCGTCTCATGCGCCAGTACGGCGTGCGCATGTGGATCATCCCGATGCGGGAGTACAACGAGGATCCGGTGTTCTGGTCGCTCGTGTCGGCGACGACGTTCGCGGCGCGACGGCGCACGATCTACGTGTTCTACGACCGCGGTCCCGACCGGGGGGTCGAGCGCCTGGCGCTGGGGGGGTCGTCGCAGGGTGGGCTGTACCAGGCGGTGTTCGCGCGCGACACGATCGATTCCACGATCGGGCGGCGGCCCGAGCTGGTGGGCCAGGGCCAGTGGGACCTGCTGCGCCGCGTGGTCGAGGAGCGCGACCCCGCGACGATCGCCGTGGACATCTCCCACACGCATGCCTTCTCGGACGGATTGTCCGCGGGTGAGTGGGAGGAGCTGCAATCCGCCCTGCCACCGCCCTATCTGGGCCGCGTGACCCGCGCCGAGAACCTGGCGCTCGACTACCAGGCCATCCGGGCCCCGGCGATGCTCCCCGTGTACCGGCGTATGATGGAGGTCGTCTGGTCCATCATCGACACGGCATTCTCGAGTGCGGTGATCGTCCCGGGGAAGACGACCACCGACGATGTGGCGTGGTGGATGCGCCAGCGCGTGAACGACCTCGGGTTCTCCACCTGGTTCCACACCGACGTGGACGCGCAGCGGCGCGGCGTGAACCTGTCCGATTCCACCAACGTGGTGATCCAGCGCGGCGACGTGCTGCACTGCGACTTCGGCATCACGGGCCTCGGCCTGAACACCGACACGCAGCACATGGGGTACGTGTTGCGGGACGGCGAGCGCGACGTCCCCGACGGCCTGAAGGTCGCGCTGGCCAACTCGAATCGCCTCCAGGACCTCCTGCTGGCGGAGATGCGGCCGGGACGCAGCGGCAACGAGGTGCTGGCGGCGGCGCGCGCCGCCATGACCGCCGCGGGAATCGACGGCACGATCTACACGCATCCGATCGGCGACCGGGGCCACGGGGCGGGACCGCTCATCGGGTTGTGGGACCATCAGGAGGGCGTCCCGGGTCGCGGCGACGTGCCGCTGCTCGCCGGCACCTGGTTCTCGATCGAGCTCCAGGCCACGACGGCGGTCCCCGAGTGGAACGGCCAGGCGGTGCGCTCGGCGCAGGAGGAAGACGCCGCGCTGGGGACGGACGGCCGGATGCATTGGATACTGCGCCGGCAGACGGAGTGGCACGTGGTGCGATAGACGGCCTGCTGTCGGCTGTCGGCTGTCAGCTGTCAGCTGTCAGCTGTCAGCCATCGGCTATCGGATACCGGACACCGGAACAGGTACTCCCGAAAGACGGAGGTATTCGCAGTTGGCATCGAGCTTCGAGGGCATCGAGACGCCCGCGCTGCTGCTGCATCTCGACGTCGTGGAGCGCAACCTGACCCGCATGGCGCAGCGCGCCCGGCAGTTGGGCGTGGCGCTGCGGCCGCACGCGAAGACGCACAAGTGCCCGGAGCTCGCGGCCCGGCAGCTGGCGCACGGCGCCGTCGGCCTGACGGTGGCGACCCTGGCGGAAGCCGAGGCGTTCATCGAGGCGGGCGTGACCGATCTGACGTGGGCCCTGCCCCTCGATCCGACGCATCTCCCGCACGTCCGCCGCCTGGGCCGCCGCGCCACGCTGCGCGTCATCACCGACGACCTGGCGACGGCGCAGGCGCTGACCGGCTCCGGGCTGCACGTGTGGCTCAAGGTGGATTGCGGGTACCATCGGGCCGGCGTCGATCCCGAGTCGCCGTACGCCATGGCGGTGGCGCGGGAGCTGGCGCGCGAGGACGGCCTGGTGTTCGACGGCATCCTCAGCCATTCGGGACACGCCTACAAGACGGCGTCGCGGCAGGAGGCGGCGGCCGTCGCGGAATCCGAGCGCGAGACGATGGTGCGCTGCGCCACGCGGCTGCGGGTGGCCGGGCTGACCGTGCGCGGGATCAGCGTGGGCTCGACGCCGGCGATGATGGCGGTGGAGGACCTGAGCGGCGTCACCGAGGCGCGGCCGGGCAACTATGTCTTCTTCGACCGCACGATGGTGCTGATCGGCTGCTGCACGCCCGACGACATCGGTGTGACGGTGCTGGCGAGCGTCGTCTCGCACCAGCCGGGTGCCGGGCATTTCGTCGTGGACGCGGGCGCGCTGGCGCTCTCCAAGGACACCGGCCCCGCGCACCTGGACCTCGCCCCCGCGATGGGGTCGGTCCGGGGCCACCCCGACCTCACCGTCGCCGCGCTCTCCCAGGAGCACGGCCTCATCCGCGGCGCACCAGAGGCGCTCGAGGGCAAGTATCCCGTGGGCTCGCGCATCGAGATCGAGCCGAACCATTCGTGTCTCACGGTGGCCCACCACGACCAGTACCACGTGGTGCGCGACGGCGCAGTGATCGACCATTGGCGCATCGAACGCGGGAGGTGAAGAGGAGGTCGGTGGAGGACGGTGGAGGACGGTGGAGGTTGGTGGAGGTTGATTTGGGTTGTGGAGGTTGCCATGAGGGTTGCGATACGTCATGTCGTGCTCGGCTTTGTCCCGCTCGTCATCGGGGTCGTCGCAGGCTGGGTGTTCGCGCACCGACAGCCCGGCTGCGGCAGTCTCGTCGGCCCGCTGTTCGCGGCGAAGTGCGGGCGCGTGCTGGTGCAGTATCAGCTGCGGTTTCAGACGATCGGCACGGCGGCCGGCGGTCTGCTGGCGGCCCTGATCGGCTTCTGGCTCGAACGGCGCCGCATGTCGCGCGCGGCCCGGACGGCGCCCGTTCGCGACCAAGGTCGCGACTCGGCTACCGGTCACTCAGAGTGACCACCTGCGGGGTCGCTTCACGCGACCGTTCAGCCGAGTCGCGGCTCTCAGCCGCGAATGGCGCCGCGAGTGGCCCCACGATGCAAGGCGCCACGGCCGCCGCCTGCCACCCCGGAATCACCTCACTGGGATGATGTGACGGCTGGCTCAGCACGTACGCCCGCACTGCTTCCAGCGCCCGTGGGCTGACCGACGCGATGCTGTAACCCTTCGCCCAACGGAGCGGCCGCTGGGTGGCGTGGCCCTCGCGGTTGGCGAGCACCGAGCTGCCGCCCTTCAAGCGCTGCAGCAATCTCGGGATGCTGGTGGTGGGATGGAGCTGCAACAGAAGATGGACATGGGTCTGCACCATCCCCAGAGCATGCACGCCTGCCCGCTCCTGCCGCGCGACCGCGGCGAGAAATCGCTCCAGGAAACGCGCCACGCCCAAGTCGATGGTGGCTTCCCGGTTACGCGTGGTCCACACGAGGTGGACGTAGAGGCGATCGCGCACGGGCAGAAGATTCAGCCGCGATGTCGACCGGACGGCACCAAATGCACGCAAGACGGCGCGAATCATCGCGAGCGGCGTTTCGCGACGATGGGGCGACACGTCATCGCGACCAAGGTCGCGACTCGGCTATCTGTCACTCAGAGTGACCATCTGCGGGGTCGCTTCACGCGACCGTTCAGCCGAGTCGCGGCTCTCAGCCGCGAATGGCGCCGCGAAATGGCGCCACGAGTGGCTGTGTCTGGCTGGGAACACGGTGCCCCATGGATCCGCCCCAACCCGTGGCGACACGTCATCGCGACCAAGGTCGCGAACCACCTGCGGGGTCGCTTCACGCGACCGTTCAGCCGAGTCGCGGCTCTCAGCCGCGAATACGGGCCAGACGCTTCCAGTGTGTTGAAAGACACAGCGCTGGAAGCCCGGTAACCGTAGATTTCCCGGTCCGCTGGCCTGCCCCTTGTACCGGGGCCGGCCGGCCCATGCGGAGCCGCCGATGACCATCTCCATCGAAGCCGCCCGCCAGGAGGATCTGGCGGCGATCCTCGCGCTCCTCGACCAGCACCGCCTTCCCCACGCCGGCATCGAGCGCCATCTGGCCGATGCGGTCGTCGCGCGCGACGGCGCGAGCCTCGCCGGCTGCGCCGCGGTGGAACGTTACGGCGCGGCGGGCCTGCTGCGCTCGGTCGCGGTGGACGGCCCGCGGCGCGGCACCGGCCTGGGCGGCCGCCTTACCGCCGCCGCGCTGGCCCACGCCCGCGCGCAGGGAGTGCGCACCGTCTACCTGCTCACCGATACGGCGGCCGGGTTCTTCCCCCGCTTCGGCTTTCGTCCCATCCCGCGCGAGGCGGTGGCCCCCGCCGTGCGCGCGTCGCCGGAATTCACGGGCGCCTGTCCGGACACCGCCATGGCGATGGTGAAGGACCTGTAGCCGGTGCAACATCGGCCCTACTGGTGGGACGCCGCTCCGCGTCCCGACGTCACCGTCGCGACGCAGGTCCCCTCGCGGACGGACACGGTCGTGATCGGCGGCGGCTATACCGGCATCTCCGCCGCCCGCGCGCTCGCGCAGGCGGGCGCCCGCGTGACGGTGCTGGAGCGCGACGGCCTCGGCGCGGGCGGCGCCACCCGCAACGGCGGGCTCGTGGTGCCCGGATTCAGGCGCGACGCCCGCTCGCTGGTGCGGGAGCTCGGCGCGGTGCGAGCGCGCGACCTGCACCAGGCATCGCGCGCGGCGGTGCGCTTCGTGGAAGACCTGCTCGAATCCGAAGCGACGGACGCTGACTACCGCCGGTCGGGTCACCTGCACCTCGCCGCCAAGCCGGCGCACTTCGCCGAGCTGGAGCGCGAGGCGGAGCTGCTCGACAAGGTGTTCCGCCACCAGACCCGGCTCGTGCCCCCGGCGCGGCTGGGGGAGGAGCTGGGCGCCACGGCATACCACGGCGCCCTGATGGACCCGGAGGGCGCAGGCGTGAACCCGGGGAAGCTCTACTGGGCGCTCGCCGCGTCGGCGCAGCGCGCGGGCGCGGAATTCGTCGAGGACGTGACGGTGCAGGAGGTGCACCGCTCCGCCGGCCGCTTCATGGTGCGCACCTCGCGGGGGACCCTGGGCGCGGGCCACGTGGTGGTCGCCACCGACGGCCACGCCGGCGGCGTCGTCCGCGGGTTGCGCCGCCGCCTCGCGTCGGCCAGCAGCTTCGCCGTCGCCACGGCCCCGCTGGGCACGAGCGTGGCGCGCTCCCTCATCCCGCGCGACCGCGTGGTGAGCGATGCGAAGCAGCTGCTGGTCTACTTCCGCATCACCGCCGACACCCGCATGGTGTTCGGCGGGAAGGTGGAGACCGGCAAGGTGCGCCTGCAGGACGCGATCAAGCAGCTAGTCGACACGATGTGCGGCCTGTTCCCCCGCCTGCTGGGCACCGACATCGACTATCACTGGTCGGGCGACATCGCCGTCACGCGGGATCAGCTGCCGCACGCGGGTGTGCGCGACGGCGTGTACTACGCGGTGGGCTTCAACGGACAGGGCGTGGCGCTCGCCACGTACCTGGGCGCGCGGCTGGGCCGGATGGTGGCGGGGGGACGCCGCGACGACCTGGAGCCGTTCATCCGGCTGCCCTTCCCGACCCTGCCCCTGCTGCAGCGACTCAAGACCAGGTTCTAGATCCAGCCCCCCAGCAGCGCTCCCGCCGCTCCCACGAACGGCAGCACCCAGCCGTACCATTGCGGCTGGCCGGCGCGCACCGCGCCGCCCTGAGCCGCGGTCGTGACGCCCAGCGCCAGCACCAGCGCCGCGAGGGCGACGGCGTGCCACTGGGGACCGGATGCCGCGATGTGGGCCGCGATCCAGCCGCCCGCGGCGGCGAACACGAAGCCCGTCAGGAGATTGGCGAGGAGATACCCGCGGGTGGGCCGGGCCGCGGCGGCCGGGAGGAGGAGCTTCGCGATCACCGGCGCGCTCACCAGCACGAGCACGACGATCGTCAGGAATCCCGCGAACACCGCGGCGACGCTGCGCACCATCTACGGCGAGCCCCCCGCCGCCGCGGCACGGGGAGGGCCGCCGTTCCATGCCGTCATTTCAGGAAGCTGAACAGGAAGCTCACGCCCAGTTGCATGCCCAGGTTGCCGTTGAACGACGTCTCCGGACCCTGGTTCGCGGGGGACGGGATGAAGTCCTCGTTCAGGTCGAGACGCAGCGCCACCATGTTGTGGAGGCGGTAGCGCAGACCCACGATCATGGCGATGCCGTTGTCCGTGGTGTTCACGCCGCCGCTGGCGTACTTGTTGTGCGCGTAGCCGCCGCCCACGAGCACCGACGACTCGCCCAGCGGGTAGTTGTACAGCAGCATGACGTGCATCGGCGTGTACTTCACCGTCGTCCCGGAGGCGTCGTTGGAGGTGGTCGAGAGATCGCCCTCGACCGAGAACCGCGCCGGCAGGAAGACCCCGACCCGCCCACCGACTCCCACTTTGTTGGTGAATGGCAGGCTGTTGTCGTAGTCGGTGAATCGCCCGAATCCCCCTACCTCGATGGTCCCGGCCTTCTGGGATGCGGCGGGACGGGTCAGGAGCAGCAGGGAAACGGCGGCGACGACCAGAACCCGGAGTTTCATGACGGCCCCCTGTGAGGAGTGAGTTCCGGGGGTGAATCTGCGGGCCGCGACGGCGCTCGTCCAGCGCCCACCCTGCTCCCCAACCCCCACCCCTCAGTGCTTCAGGCCCACTTTCTCGGCGAACTGCCGCGCGGCTTCGGCCTGCTCGGGGGTCAGCTTCTCGGGCAGCTCGAGCTTCACCTCGACGAACTGATCGCCCCGCTTCCCGTTGCGCTCGATCCCGTGCCCCGTGATGCGGAATCTCTGGCCGTTCTGCGTCCCCGCGGGAACGCGCAGCACCACGTGGCGGCCGTCCAGCGTCCGCACCTTGATACGCGAGCCCAGCAGCGCCTGGGCCAGATTGATCGGCACCACGGAAATGACGTCGGCCCCCTCGCGCCGGAAGAACTTGTCGGGCTCCACCTGAAACTGGACCACGAGGTCGCCTTTGCCCTTGGCGCCCTGGCCCTTGAGGCGCATGCGCGTGCCGTCGTCGGTGCCGGGCGGCACCGTGACCATGATGCGCTTCTCGATCGAGACCTCGCCCGAGCCGCGGCAGGTGGGGCAGCGCTCGCTCGGGACCTTCCCCTTGCCGCGGCACACCGGGCACGGACGCGTGACGGCGAACCCGCCCTGCCCGAACGAGATCGTGCCGCGGCCCTTGCACTCGGGACAGGTGGAGATCTTGGCCCCGGGCGCCGCCCCGCTGCCGCTGCAGGTGGGGCAGACCTCGGCCATCGGCAGGACGATGGGGATCTTGCCGCCCAGGGCGGCGATGCGAAACGGGATGGAGAGCACCGTCTCGACCGCCTCCTCCGCCTCCTCCTTGCCACCCCGCTTGCCGAAGATGGAGCTGAACAGGTCGCCCAGACCGCCGAAGGATCCGAGGTCGGAGATGTCGATGTCGGGTCCCAGATCCTGCGGCGACCCCCCCGCCCCTCCCGCCCCCCAGCCGCTGCGCGAGCGGGCGCCGCCCGCCCCGCCGCCCGCGAACGCGCCGTACTTGCGCAGCATGTCGTACTTCTTGCGCTTGTCGGCGTCGCTCAGGACGTCGTGCGCCTCGTTGATCTCCTTGAAGCGGTCGGCGGCCTGGGTGTTGTTGGGGTTGCGGTCGGGATGGTACTGCTTGGCCAGCCGCCGGAATGCCTTCTTGATCTCGTCGGTCGTCGCCGCCTCGGATACGCCGAGGACCTTGTAGTAGTCGCGATTGGTAGCCATCAGCGGGCAGCCGTCAGACGTCAGCCATCGGTGAGGATGCCGGACCCTCAGGGCCATCGCCGGATCCGGCCTGCCATGTGAGCACCACCACGCGCGCGGGGCGGATCAGCGCCTCACCGAGCTTGTAGCCCGGCTGCAGCACCGCCCCCACGGTGTGATCCTGCGCGGCCCTGGCGGCCGGCTGCATGGTGACGGCCTCGTGCACGTTGGGGTCGAACGGCACGCCGATCTGATCGATCCGGGTGACGCCGATGGCGTCGAGCTGCTTCCAGAACTTCCGCTCCACCATGTCCACGCCGTCGTGGATCGTCTTGGCGTCCGTCTGCGCCGGGTCCACGTGGGCGAAGCGCGCCAGGTCGTCGAGCGCGTCCACCAGCCGCTCGATCAGCTCGGCCTGGGCCCGCGCTCGCGTCTCGGTCCGCTCGCGTACGCTGCGCTTCTTGTAGTTCTCGAATTCGGCCGCGAGCCGGAGATAGCGGTCCGTGGCCTGGGCCAGCGCGGTGCGCGCCTCGCCCAGCTCGTCCTCCAGCCGCACCACCGCCTCGGGGGCGGGCTCGAGCAGCGCGCCCCCCCCCGGCAGGCGGCGCT
>DATGDE010000223.1:0-7514 GCA_035311125.1 Gemmatimonadales bacterium | reverse complement strand
AAGGGCGACGGCTGGGTGGCGCAGGGCGTCGTCACCGACCCTGGACCCGAGGTGACGCGGCGGCAGGTCGTCCCGCTCGACCTCTCGGGAGTGGACGGTCCCATGGTTCGGGTGCGGATCGAGTCCGCCCCGTCGCTTTGGCTGATCGACCACGTCGCCGTGGCCTATGGTCCCGAGCCGCAGCTGGTCGTCCACGAGCTGGTTCCCGCCAGCGCCCGCACCACAGAGGGAGAGGACGTGCTCCCGCTCGTCGCCCGCGCCGACGGTCGCGAGTGGGTCTTCGAGCAGAGGACGCGCGCGGACGTTCGGTTCCCGTTGCCGCGGCCCGTACCCGGCATGGCCCGCAGCTACCTGGTCAAGACGACCGGATGGTACAGGATCCACTTCGCCGAAGCCGGCGAGCCGGATGTCACAACGCTCGATCGGATGTTCAACGAGCCGCGCGCCGCCGTACGTATCTCAGTCAGCGCCATCAATGCGGCGCTCCGAGTGGGGGCCACCGGACTGCTGCCGCACTGATCTAGCTGGCTCCCGCCAGGTTGTGCATCGCCCGCCACGCCCGGAACACTTCCTTGTAGTCGTGGTGGGTAAACGCGACGGTTCGCCCGCTCGTGCGCATCGATCCGGGCACGAGCTCCGCCATGTCGGCTTCCACCGTCTTCGCGAAGTCCGCCTCGAGGGTGATCGGCGCCTCCATCGTGAACGGCCTCGCCCCTTTCCTCTTCAGGGCCTTGGTCACGGCCTCGCGGATGCGCCGGCACGCCACCACCGGCGCCAGGCTGCGGGCCGCGTGCCGCCCCACCGCCTCCTTCACGATCACCGTCGCCACTTCGTCTCCCAGGAGGTCATGGGCCTCGGTCGCGAGCGCCGCGTCTCCGCTCACCAGGACGACCGGGACTTCGTAGACGCCGGCGAGGGTGGCATTCAATCCCAGCTCGCCGACCGAGCGGCCGTTCAGGCGGACGTCGATCAGTCGGTCGGTGTAGGTATGGTCGAGAATCGCGGCACGCGTCCCGGCGCGGGCGTGGTACCCGATGCACAGCGCCGCATCGAAGCCGCCGTCGATCCCCTCCATCATCGAGAGCGCCTTGGGACCGCCCGAGATGAGCTCCGCCGCTTCGTGCAGCTCCTCGGCCAGGAGGTTGCGCATCGTCCAGTGACTGTCGTTCACCAGGATCCGCGTCGCGCCGGCGTCCACGGCGCCCTGTACCGCCGCATTCGCCTCGGCGGTCATCAACTTGCGAAAGCGGGCATACTCCGGCGCGCAGCGTGGATCGAGGGGATTCGTCTGGTCCTCGTGGACGACTCCGGCCACCCCCTCCATATCGACCGAGATATAGACACGCATGGCGTGAAGATACCCCACCCTCCCGGCGATCAGCCATCAGCCGTCAGCCGCACGCAACACTGATGGCTGACAGCTGACGGCTAATGGCGCATCTTCTTGTCTCATGACCTCCGGCTACTCGTCCCGAAGCCTCCCGGACAAACTGGGCATCAAGCCGGGCATGCGCGTCGCGCTGCTCAACGCGCCGCGCGGCTATGCCGTCACGCTCCGCCCGCTACCTCCCGGCCTGCGGGTGACGGCGAGTCTCCGGGGGACGTTTCCCTTCATCCAGCTCTTCACGGCGTCCCGCCGCGATCTCGAGCGCCGCTTTCCGGCGCTGTTTCGGGCCCTGGCCCAGGATGGCGCGTTGTGGATCTCCTGGCCGAAGCAGTCCTCCGGCGTGGACACGGATCTGACCGAGGACGTGATCCGAGCCGTGGCACTGGCCGGAGGTCTCGTGGACGTGAAGGTGTGCGCCGTGGACGAGGTGTGGTCGGGCCTGAAACTGGTACGCAGACTCAAGGACCGCCGCTGATGGCTGCCGGCTGACGGCTGATTTACTTTATCATACAAAGTACTTGACAGAAATGGACCCGGACCCCAGATTACCCTCCAGCATGGGATCGCCGCAGCCGCTCGCCGATCGCGCGCTCGACAACCTGCGCTACATCCGGAGCACGATGGAGCGCGCGAGCTCGTTCACCGCGGTCCCCGGCTGGGGCATGGTGGCGATCGGCGCGAGCGCGCTCGTGGCGGCGTTCATCGCGGCGCGGCAGCCTTCCGCCATGAACTGGCTCGCCACCTGGCTGGCGGAAGCAATGGTGGCGCTGGCCATCGGCGGCTGGTCGATGGTCCGCAAGGCCCGCGCGGCGAACGATCCGATCCTGACAGGGCCCGGGCGTCGCTTCGGATTGAGTTTTCTCCCCCCGGTGGCGGTGGGCGCCGTGCTGACGGTCGCGCTGTTCCTCGGGGGAGATCGGCGCCTCATGCCGGCCGTGTGGCTGCTGCTCTACGGCACCGGGGTCGTCACGGGCGGCGCTTTCTCGGTGCCGGTGGTACCGGTGATGGGCATCGGGTTCCTGTTGCTCGGGACCGCCGCGCTGCTGGCTGCCGGCGCGGCGAACTGGCTGCTCGCCGCCGGTTTTGGCGGCCTGCATATTGTCTTCGGTTTCTGGATCGCACGGAGGTATGGTGGCTAAATCGAATGCCGTCCGGCACACTCCCGCCACGGGCGACGCCGCAGCCTCGGCGCGTGGCGCGGCCCGCGCCGCCGCCGACCTCGACCGCCTGATCCACGAGCGCGTGCGCCTCGGCATCGTGTCGGCGCTCGCGGGGGTGGAGCGGGCCAGCTTCAACGAGCTCAAGAGCCTGCTCAAGGTGTCCGACGGCAACCTCAGCGTGCATGCGCGCAAGCTCGAGGACGCCGACTACATCACTTGCACCAAGTCGTTCGAGGGCCGTACGCCCCGGACCGAGTACCGCCTGACCGCCGCCGGCCGGCGGGCGCTGGAGCGCTATCTCGATCACATGGAAGCCCTCATTCGCGCGACGCGGTGAGGGAGGTTTTTTTTCGAGGATTGACTTTATGACACAAAGTTCTCTGCATGTCGCGATCATCATGGACGGCAACGGCCGCTGGGCCGAGCGCCGCGGCCTCGACCGCACCGCCGGTCACCGCGTCGGCGCCAGCGCCGTGCGGCGCGTCGTCGAGGCCGCGCCGGCGCAAGGCGTCACCGCCCTCACGCTGTTCGCCTTCTCTTCCGACAACTGGAAACGTCCGCCGCACGAAGTGAGCGCCCTGATGCGGCTCTTCGCCCGCCACCTGCGCACCGAAACGGCGCGCTGCATCGAGGAGGGCGTCACGCTGCGCGTCGTGGGGCGGCGCGACCGGCTCCCGGGTCCCCTGGTCGAGGCCATCGAGCGCAGCGAGGCGATGACCAGCGGCGGGCCACGCCTCGATCTGCGGCTCGCGGTGGACTACTCCGCGCGCCACGCCATCGAAACCGGCCGTCTCCTCCCCGACGTGGACCTCCTGATCCGGACCGGCGGCGAGCAGCGCCTCTCCGATTTCCTGTTGTGGGAGTGCGCCTACGCCGAAATCCTGTTCACCCCGACGCTGTGGCCCGACTTCGGCGCCGACGACCTCGCGGCCGCCGTGTCGTGGTTCCAAGGCCGCGAGCGCCGCTTCGGCGGCCTCAAGGAGACCGCATGATCACCGACAGCCTGGGGCCCGTCTCGTTCGGCCTGTTCATCGTCGCCGTGCTCGGCACGCTCGCGCTCGGGGCCGGCTACGTGCTGGCGCTGCTCTTGAAGCGCGCCGCGTGGGCGCGCTGGATCCTGCGCATCGAGCTCGCCGGCCTCGCCCTGTACGCGGCATTGTTCCTCGTCGCGTCGCTCACCAGCGGCACCCGCGAGCTCCCACTCGGGGAGGAGAAACACATCTGCGAAGTGGACTGCCACCTGGCGTACGCCGTGACCACCGCCCGCACTGCACAACAGTGGGACGGGAAGACGGCGCGGGGCACGTTCTACGTGGTCACCGTGCGGGTCCGCTTCGACTCCGCGACGATCGCTCCCTGGCGGCCGCGCGACGTCCCGCTCACTCCCAGCGGCCGCACGGTAGCTCTCGTCGACGACCGGGGGCGCCGCTATCCCGCCGCCGCCGAGCCGCTGCACCGCCAGCTGCTCCCGGGCCAGGAATTCACGACCGATTTCGTGTTCGACCTCCCTGCCGACGCGACCAATCCACGCCTCATCCTGGCGAGCGGCGACTGGCCCACGCACTTCATGATCGCGCACGAGAACGCATTCCTGCACGGCAAGCTGCTGTTCCGGCTCTCCGCATGAACGCCGCCCCGGCGGTCATCGCGACCTCGGCACGGGCGAGCCTGGGGCTCACCCTGATCGCGCTCGGGCTCGGCCTGGGACTCCTCGCCGATCAGCTGCTCCGGGCCGTCCCCTGGGGTGTGAACTTCAGCATCTGCGCCCTGGCGCTGATCACGGCGGGCGCCTGGGCGGTCCGGCATTTCCGCATCGCGGCTTCGAGCGACGCCGCCTGGCTCGCCCTCTCGTGCCTGCTGTGCGCCGTCGCCTTCGTGCGCAGAGACTCCAACGCCCTGCGGCTGCTCGACCTCGGCGCCTTCGCCGGCGCCGTCTCCCTGACCGTGCTCGCGACCCAGGGGGCGTCGGTGCGGCTGCGCGGCATCTCCGCCTATGTCGTGGCGACGTGCATCGCCTGCGCCAACGCCTGGTTCGGCGGTGCGCGACTCGTGTTCGCCGACATCCCCTGGCACGCGGTGCGGGCCGGAAAGCGCTGGCGCGGTCTCGGCGCCGTGGGAATCGGCCTGCTCGTGTCGCTGCCGTTGCTCGCCGTATTCGCCGGACTGTTCGTCTCGGCGGACGCGACCTTCGATTCGCTGGTCAAGAACCTCAGTCCGAACCTGGAAACGCTCGCCTCCCACCTGTTGCTCACCGGTGTGTTCGCCACGCTCGCGGCCGGCACATTACGCGGAGCACTCCTCGGCAGTGGCCGCACCGCCACCTTGGGCGAGCGCCTCGCGTCGCCTGGCGTGCCGTATGCGATGACCGCCACGGTCCTGGCCGCACTCGACCTGCTGTTCCTGCTGTTCGTCGCCCTGCAGCTGCGCTGGCTGTTCGGAGGCACCGCCGTGATCGAAGCGACCACGGGCCTCACCGTAGCCGAGTACGCCCGCCGGGGTTTCTTCGAGCTCGTCACGGCGGCGGCGCTCGTCATCCCCGTGCTGCTCGCTGCCGACTGGGCGACGTTGCGCGAGAGCCGGCAGCAGGAGCAGTCCTTCCGCTCGCTCGCCCTGCTCCTGGTGCTGTTGGTGGGCGCGCTCCTCGTCTCCGCCATGCAGCGCATGCTGCTGTACGTGGCGTTATTCGGGCTCACGGAGCTGCGGCTGTACACCACCGCGTTCATGCTGTGGCTGGGCGGTGTTGTGGCGTGGCTCGCGTGGACCGTGCTGCGCGGGACGCGCGCGCGGTTCGCGTTCGGCGCTCTCGTCCAGGCGACGGCGGTGCTCGCTGGCCTGCACATCGCCAATCCGGACGCGTTGATCGCGCGGGTGAACATCGGCCGCCACGCCGACGCCGTCCCGCTCGACGCCGCGTACGTGGCCGGGATGCTCAGTGCCGATGCCGTCCCGGTGCTCCTCGAGTCCCTGCCGCGCCTCGCCCCGGCACAGCGGGTGGATGTGGCGCGGTGCCTGCGCGTACGCTGGGGCGCCCCACCTCCACAGCGGGAGCGCGACTGGCGTTCGTGGAACTGGTCGGCCGCGCGGGCGCGCGCCCTGGTCCGCAGCCGAGCTGCGGAGCTGGGACCGTGGCAGCCGTCCGGTCGCGAGTCCTGCCTCCCCGTGGACTGACGGACCTGCGCACCGCCGAGCGCGCCGCTGGGCACGAGGCTGCTCGCGCCCCTCCTCGTCAGTCCGATCCGCGTTCGATAGATTCTGCGCTGGCGCTTCCCCGCGAGTCGGAGCCTATGTCCCCCCACATCGTCCAGGTGGATTCCTTCACCGACCAGGCGTTCTCCGGCAACCCAGCCGCCGTGTGCATCCTCGCCCATGCGGCCGACAAGCACTGGATGCAGCAGGTCGCGCGCGAGATGAACCTATCGGAGACGGCGTTTCTCTTCCGCCAGCGCGACGCCTGGAACCTGCGCTGGTTCACGCCGGCGGTGGAAGTGGACCTGTGCGGCCATGCGACGCTCGCGTCCGCTCACGTCCTGTGGCAGGACCGGCACCTCGACCCCGGTGCGCAGGCCCGGTTCAACACGAAGAGCGGACGCCTCACCGCGGACCGCCGCGGCGACTGGATCGAGATGGATTTTCCGGCGGAGCCGGCGGTCGCGGCCGAACCGCCCGATGCCCTGCTGCCGGCGCTGGGCGTCACGGCGAAGTACGTCGGGAAGAACCGCATGGACTACCTGATCGAAGTCGGCTCCGAGACGGAGCTGCGGACCATGCGGCCGGACTTCACCCAGCTCGGCTCGCTCCCGGTCCGCGGGGTGATCGTCACCGCGCCCGCGGTGGAGGACGAGTTCGACTTCGTGTCGCGGTTCTTCGCGCCCGGCGCCGGGGTGAACGAAGACCCTGTCACCGGCTCCGCCCACTGCTGTCTCGCCCCCTACTGGGGAGCGAAGCTCGGCAAGACCGCGATGACCGCCTTCCAGGCCTCGACCCGCGGCGGCATCGTGCGCGTACGGACGGCCGGCGACCGGGTGATACTGGGCGGCCAGGCGGTCACGGTGCTGCGCGGCGAACTGATAGGCGCCTAGCCTTTCTTCGTGAGGCGCCCGCTCCTACCTTCGGGGTCATGACCGCGACCGCCACAACGGCCTCCCGCTCGACCCGCCTCGTGGGCTACGCCTGCGCACTGGGCGCGGGGTGCATCTGGGGCACGACCGGACCCCTCTCGACCGCGCTGTACGCCCGGGGCGGCACGCTCACCGGGATCGGCTTCTGGCGGCTGGTGCTCGGCATCGTCGGGATTCTCGCGTTCGGCCTGTTGCAGCGCGACTTCTTCCGCATCGACCTCCGTGGCTGGCTGCTGGTCGGCCTCGGCGGCGGCGTGCTGGTGGCGCTCTTCGAGGTCGCCTACCAGTTCGCGATCTCCGGCGCGGGCGTCGCCGGCGCCGCGTCCCTGCTCTACACCGCACCAGTGCTCGTCGCCCTGCTCGCCGTGCCGCTCCTGGGCGAGCGCCTCACCACGCTGCGTTTCATCCTGGCACTCGTCGTCATGGCGGGAGCCGGTCTCGCAGTGCTGGGCGGCAGTCGCGCCGGAGTCGCCGTCGCCACCACGCTGCGCGCGGGAGTTCTCGGCGGCGGGCTGGCGGCGCTCTCCTACGCCGGGACGACGCTCCTCGCCCGCTACGCCGTGCCCCGCTACGGCCCGATGCGGGTGTTGTTCCTCGAGATCCTGGGCGGAATCGTGGTGCTCGGCATCGTGCTGCCCCTCGCCGGCCGCGCGCCCGCGCCGCCGCGCACTCCCGGCGCCTGGCTGTACACCGCGCTGCTCGCCGCGGGCACGGTGGTGGCCGCGAACGTGCTGTTCTTCAACGCCGCGAAGCGGATCGACGCAGCCCCGACGGCGGTCGCGGCGACGATCGAGCCGGTGGTGGGCGCCCTGCTCGCCTTCGCCCTCTTCGCACAGCGCCTCAGCCCGC
>DATGDE010000222.1:0-20533 GCA_035311125.1 Gemmatimonadales bacterium | reverse complement strand
GGGTGTTGCGGGCGGTGGCCGAGATTCTCAAGAAAACCTTCCGCGACTCGGACCTGCTGGCGCGGGTCGAGGGCGGCACGTTCGCGGCGATGGCGGTGGACGCAACCACCGACAAGGCGCCCATCATCGGGACCCGCGTCCAGTACAACGTCGAAGAGTGGAACAACCGTACGATCCGCCGCTACCAGCTGAAGCTGAACCTCGGCTTCACCGAGTTCGACCCGACCGGGGCGATCGAGGATCTGATCGCCCGCGCCGCCGACTCGCGCGGCTCGCGCCGCCGCCGCACCGGCCCCGGGAAGAAGCGCGCGGAGTGAGCGCGCCTCCGCTACCGGCATCCCTCGCGATCCTGCCGCTCGCCAACGCGAGCGGCGATCCCGACAAGGACTACTTCGCCGACGGTCTCACCGAGTGCCTGCATGGCGCGCTGATCGGCGTCCGGGCCCTGCGCGTGGCGTCGCGCGCGACGTCCGCCGCCCGTCAGGGGCAGGTCGCCCAGGCCGACCTGGGGCGGGCGCTCGACGTCGCCACCGTGCTCGAAGGCAGCATCATGCGTCTCGGTGGGCGGCTGCGTCTCAACGCGACCTTGCACGCGGCCGCGGACGGGGCGGCGCTCTGGTCGGAGCAGGTCGACGAGAAGCTGGACGATCTGTTTCCCGCGCTGCACGGGCTGGTGGACCGGATCCTCAAGACGCTCGGCGCGGCGCCGACGCCGCAGGAACGCCAGGCGCTCGAGTACGTGCCGACGCGGAACGCGCAGGCCCTCGACCCCTACCTGCGCGCCCGCCACATCGCCGGCCAGATCCGGCGGTCGAGCCAGGACACGGCCGTCCAGCTGTACGGCGACGCCGTCCAGGCCGACCCGGCGTTCTCCCTGGCGCACGCCGGCCTCGCCGAATCGCACGCCCAGCTATTCACCTACTGGGACTCGATCGAGGAGCATTTGCGGACCGCCGACACGGCGAGCGAGCGCGCCGTCGCGCTGGCCCCGATGCTCGCCGAAACGCACCTGGCGCGCGGCATGGCGCTGTCGCTCAACCGGCGGCACGAGGCGGCCGAGCAGGAATTCCTGGCAGCGCTCGAGCTCAAGCCCAACCTGTTCGAGGCCCACTACCACTACGCGCGTCACTGCCGCACCGTCGGGCGGCTGGAGGAGGCGGCGCGCTGGTTCGAATCGGCCGGCGCGTTGCGTCCCGAGGACTATGCGACGCCCGCGTTGCTGTCGAGCGTGTACGTCAGCCTGCACCGTCCCGAGGACGCCCGGATAGCTCAGCGGCGCTCCGTGGAGGCCGCCGAGCGAAGGCTCAAACAGGTCCCGGACGACGAGCGGGCGCTGTACCTGGGTGCCGGCTGCCTGTCGTCCCTGGGCGACAGCGGCCGCGCGCGTGAATGGGCCAAGCGCGCCGTGGCGATGGAACCCGACGATTCGGCCGTCCTGTACAACGTGGCGTGCGTGTACGCTCTGCTCGGGCTCGCCGACTCCGCGATCGACTGCCTGGAACGCTCCATCCAGAACGGCTTCGGGCACTGGGATTGGATCGAGCACGATTCCGACCTCGATCCGCTGCGGGAGCACCCCAGGTTCCAGGCGCTGCGACAGACCTGAGCAATTGACGGCGGCTTGACCGATGGCCCGCAACGTCGGTCACCTCACGCCCGCTGGAGATTCTGTGACCGATCCCAACTCGTCCAGTCCGTCAGTGCCGCCGGAGCCCGTCGCGCTCCAGCGGGCGGTCGTCACGCCCACCCTCCTGGGGCTGTGCGTGTTGGTGTACGTGGCGATGCTGGTGGGCGGGGTGTCGGCGTTCGAACCTACGATCCCCCAGCTGATGTCCTGGGGCGCCGACTACGGACCCGCGACGCTGGGCGGCGAGTGGTGGCGCCTCTTGACCTCGATGTTCGTCCACATCGGGGGACTCCATCTCCTGCTGAACGGCCTGTGCCTCTGGCAGCTCGGGGTCCTCGCCGAATCGCTGTTCGGTCCTGCGCGGCTCGCCGCCCTGTATGTGCTGAGCGGTCTCGGCGGTGGTCTGGTCAGCCTGACCGTCCACCCACTGATCGTTTCGGCCGGTGCGAGCGGCGCGATCTTCGGCATCGCCGGCGCGCTGCTCGCGGTGCACTACCTGCGTAAGCTGCCGCTGCACATCCCCTCGCTGCGGTCGGGGCTGGGGAGTGTGCTGCCGTTCGTGATCTACAACCTGCTGGGCGGGCTGCAGGGCGGGATCGACAACGCCGCCCACATCGGGGGACTCGCCACCGGCTTCCTCATCGGCGCGCTCGTCCCGCTTCCTGCCGCGGCCGGCGCGCCGGCGCGGCTGCGCACCGCACTCACATTGGGGGGCGTGGTGACGGCGCTCGTCGCCGGCGGGGTTGCCGTCGCCAGACGCGAGTCCGGCATGGTCGCGTTGGGCCTGGCGACCCGGATCCTCGAGACGGGAGACGTGGCGGCCCGCCTGCCGAAGCTGCGGGCGGCCGTGGCCGCGCGCCCCGGATTCGCGCCGGCCTACTTCTCGCTCGGGTTCGCCTACCTGCACCTCGACAGCGTGGAGCAGGCGCTGCCGCCCCTGCGGGAGGCGGTTCGCCTGGACCCTCGCAACGCCGACTACGCGAACGAGCTGGGCGGCGCCTACTTCCGCCTGGCCCAGTGGGACAGCGCCGTGGCGGCGTTTTCGCGGACCGTGGATCTCGATTCGAGTGACACCCGGGGGTATTACAACAAGGGGCTGGCGCTGTTGCAGGCCGACCGCGGCCGCGAAGCGATCGGTGAATTCCAGCGGGCCGTCGCCCTGAGTCCGGACAGCATGGAGTTCCGCATGTTGCTCGCCGAGGCCTTCATCGCCGCGGATTCCCCCAGAGCCGGAGTCACGCTGCTCGACGCCATCCTGCTGCGCAGGCCCAACGATGTCGAGGCCCACTACTTCCGGGGGCTCGCCTTCGGGCACCTCGATGATCTCGAGCGAGCGCGGGCGGATCTGCGACAGGCGATCACGCTCGCCGACTCGAGCGCGGAGCAGCAAGGGTACGCGACGCACGCGCGCGAGATCCTCGCCGGACTCGATGCCATGAACCCGCAAGCGCGGAGACATTGATGCGGAGTCGCTCGGTAGGTCTGCTGCTCGGCACGGTCGCGCTGAGCGTCCTGGCATGCCGCGGACGCGAGGGTGGCGAGCGCGGCAAGACGGTTTCCGCCGGTCCCGAATCCACGGTCCCCGCACCGCCGCCCCCTCCCGCGCCGTCCCTCCCGTCCCCGTTCCCCGCGGACAAGGACACGGCGCGGCTGCACGCCAGGCTCGCCGGACCGGCCGCCGGCGTACCGGCGTGCGGCAGCGGCGTCCCGCGGATCACCGCGGACTCGATCGGACCATTTCGTCCGGGTATGTCCGTCTCCGAGCTGGCGCGCCGCTGTCCGGGGCTGTTGTACGGGTGGGTGATGATCTCCGACGGGTATCCCGTCCCCACGGTGGCGGCCCGGGTGGGCGGCGCCACGGTCACCGCCTTCGCCAGCGATTCCTCATCCAACGCGATCGTGAACCGCGTCGAGATTTCGGGTCCCGGCCCCCGCACGGCCGAGGGAATGGGGGTCGGCTCGACGCTCGGCCAGTTGCAGAGCGCCTACGGCGCGCCGCAGGCGTCTGAGTCGGATTGCATTCTCATGGTGTGGTTCGACACGCGCCCGGGGCTGAACTTCCACCTCGAGTATCCGCCCCGTGAGAAGCGCGGCTGTGGAGCGCTGAGCGAGCCGCCCCTGCCCGCCGGGCTGCGCGTCGCCTCCGTGGTCATCGTGCAGCGTTAGCCGTCAGGGCGGCGTCTCGAAGCGAAAGACCAGGGCGGTCGGGTTGAGGGGAGGCACTTCGGGAACTATGTAGATATCCGTGCTCACCACGTACACGCGGCGGTCGGGGACGTCGAGCACGAGACGTTGCTTGTTCCAGTATCCGCATCCGCCGTCGCATCCGACAGGCAGCTCCACGGTGGTCAGGATCGTGACCGGCACGCGGGTCGCGCGATCGAGAACCTCCAGTTGGGCACCGACCGTGATCGCGACAGTCGTATCGGTAGGAGTGAAGGTCGCGGTCGTTCCGGAGACGTAGATCCAGCGACCCAGCGGATCGAACGCCACGTCGCCCGGGGAGACCTCAAGCCGTGTGCTGTCCAGCACCCGCCCGTCGCTCGCCCGGAGAGCCAGAAACCATCCCCGGCCGCTCGAGTCAGCTCCCGCCATGAACAAGGTGTCTCCGTCGGAGGAATACGTGGCTCCCTCGGACCAGGCGAGCAACGGCACACGGTAGGCGATCGACGCCGACGGGGCGTCGAGGATGGGGACTCGCTGACCGCAGTCCCAATACATATCCGGCGCAACCCGGTCACCGCGCGGCGAGATCGTCACGCCGTCGAGCTGGCCGCAAGAGCCGAGGACGGTCGCGTGGCAGCCCGTGGAATCACACTCCACCAAATCGAAATCGTGCTTCTTGCTGAAGAGCCAACGAGCCGGCGCGATCTCCGCTACGATCCGGCCCCCGGTCCAGCTCGGGCCGGTGTCGACGCGCTGCGCCGAGCTAGGCGTCAACGTCCACGTGGATACCTTGCAGGCAAGGACGGGAGAGAGCGTATCGAGTTGCTCGAGCACCAAGCGGGTCGGCAGGAACGTCGCGCCAGGACCCCAATCACACAACGGAGAATGGAGAGAGTCCGCATAGTCCAGGAGGGTCCCGTAGCGCAGATCGGCGAGCACCACGCTCCGTGTTCCGCTGCCGAACACCAGGGGTGTGCCTCCGCCGAGTGCGGTCAGCACTCCCCAAAGGCCCGACAAGGCCCGGGCATCGGCGAACCCGTGGAGTGTCACCGGACCCAGCACGCTGGAAGAGCGGCCCTGCGCGACCCGGAGATCGAACGAACCCGTCAACCCGGGGAGCCGCGCCGAGACCGTTGTGTCGTCGAGCCGAGCCACCGGCAGCGTATCCGCACCCAACAGAATCGTTGGCAGGGTGGCCGGAGGGATGAACGCCGTCGCCGTGACGCTGAGTTGTCCCCCACTCCAGAGGTCGGTGAAGACCAGCCGCGGCTCGAACAGCGGCGGGGTGACCGTCTCCAAGCAGCCGAGGGGCACGAGGACAGCCCCGGCAACGATCGAGGCAAGGCTGCTTCTCATGTTCGGAACTTGCGCGCCGGCCGACACGCTGGCCAGACCCGGTCTTGCCTCAGCGGTGCAGATGCCCCTGGACGATGTAGAGCACCAGGGCGAACGCGATGGTGATGTTCTTCCAGAAGTGCGCGTCCTGGGTGCTCCGGGCCATCGGGTCCGATTCGGTCCAGTAGTTGTGCATCAGGAACGCGGTGGGCACGAGGAAGAGAATGATCAGGGCAGCTCCCCAATGCGGGTGCCAGTTCGACACCAGCAGCGCAGATCCGACGAGCATGAGAACGCCGGTCCCGACGACGTCGAGCCAGGCCATAGGCAGGTGCTTCGACTGCACGTAGGCGATCATCGCCTGGCGCTTGCGGATGTGATTGACCCCCGCTTTGATGAACAGGATGGCCGTACCGATTCGGGCTGCCCAATCGAGCGCGACCCAGATGTTGTCCATGCAAGTCCTCGGGATGGAGTGATCCAGTGTTTCCCTTAGGACAAGGATAGCGTGCCGCGGCTCAGCCGCCGCCCTACCGTGCCTCGGCCAGCAGCGTGGGCGTGGCTGACGATGAAGCCCGCAATGCGATGCGGCACTATGTTGGAGCGCCAGCGGAACCCATGGATCCACGACCGCAGACCCTGCCGCAACTCGAGCGCTCACTCGGGCTGGGACGCGCCACCGCGATGGTCGTCGGCACGATCATCGGAGCCTCGATCTTCGTGCAGCCCTCGCTCGTCACCGGCGCCGTGGGCACTGTGGGCGGCGTGTTCCTCGCCTGGGGGGTGGCCGGTCTGCTCACCCTCGCCGGCGCCCTGATCACGGCCGAGCTCGCTTCGGCCTATCCCGACACCGGCGGCGTGTATGCGTTCCTGCGCCGGGCGTACTCTCCGGGCGCCGGGTTCCTCTGGGCCTGGGCAATGTTCTGGAGCATGCACACCGGGATCATCGCGGCCCTCGCCATGGTGTTCGCCCGCTACGCCGGCTATTTCGTCCCGCTCGGCGACCTCGGTCTCCGCGCCGTCGCCATCGCGGTGATCGTGGTGCTCTCCCTGGTGAACGTGGCCGGGGTGCGTCTGGGGAGCGCCCTCCAGACCGCGGTCACCATCGCGAAGGCGGGGGCGATCCTCGTTCTGATCGTCGCGGGATTCTGGCTGGGCAGCAGGGTGCCGGAGCATTTCGTCGCCGGGACGGGACCGGGCGGCGGAAGCATCGGTTGGGGAGCGCTGGCGCGCGCCGTCGCGGCCGGGCTGTTCGCCTTCGGCGGCTGGCACATGGTCACCTACACGGCCGGGGAAACGCGCGATCCCGAGCATACCCTGCCCCGCGCCCTCGTCGTCGGGACGATCACCGTGACGCTCGCTTACGTGGCGCTCAACGCCGTGTACCTGTATGTGCTCCCGCTCGAGCGGGTCGCCGCCTCGCAACGCGTCGCCGCGGAGGCGGCGGATGTCCTGATGGGCCGGGGCGGCGGGGGGATGCTCGCCGCCCTCGTCGTGGGCTCGACCTTCGGCGCGCTGTCGGGCATCATTCTGGTCGGACCGCGCGTGTACTACTCGCTGGCGCGCGACGGTCTGCTGTTTTCGTGGGTGGGCGCGATCCACCCCACCTACCGGACGCCGCACCGGGCGATCGCCCTGCAGGGCGTGTGGGCGACGGCGCTCGTGGCCACGGGGACGTACCGCGTCCTGTTCTCGCGCGTCGTCTATACGGAGTGGATCTTCTTCGCCGCGATGGCGGTCGGCCTGCTGCGGCTGCGGCGCCGCCCCGACCACCGGCCGGCGTACCGGGTGGCGGGCGGTGCGGTCCTGCCGCTGCTGTTCGCGGGCTGCGCCGTCCTCGTGGCGGTGAGCCAGATCGTGGCCGATCCGCGCAACAGTGCGATCGGTCTTTGCCTGGTGCTCGTCGGAGTGCCGGTTTACGTACTCTGGACGCGGCGCCGTAGCCCCACGCCCTCCTGAGGGAGCGACACCCGCGTGACGATCATCGACGTTCACAATCATTTCTATCCGCCGGAATATCTCGACGCGCTGCGCCGCGGCCCCACGAGCGCCCGCATCTGGATCGACGACGACGGCAACCCGGTCATCGGTTACCCCGGCGACTACAACGTGGTCGTGCCGGGGCACCGCGATATCGCCTACCGTGAGACCGTGCTGGCGCGGGCGGGAGTGGACCGGCAGCTCATCACCTTCACCACGCCGGGGACTCACATCGAGCCGCCGGACCGGGCCGTCGCCCTGGCGCGGCTGGTCAACGACGCGTTCGCCGAGATCGCACGCTCGCGCGCGCAGCGGTTCACGGCGCTCGGCACCCTGCCCCTGAACGACCCGCGCGCCTCGGTCGCCGAGTTCGAGCGCGTGACGGGGAGCCTCGGCCTGAAAGGCGTGATGCTGTTCAGCAACGTGAACGGCGTCCCGCTGGCCGACGAACGGTTCTGGCCGCTGTACGAGCGAGCCGACTCGGCCGGCGCCGTGCTGTACATCCACCCGACCCATCCCCTCGGTGTCGAGGCGATGACCGAGTACTGGCTGATGCCGCTCGTCGGGTTCCTGATGGATACGACGCTGGCCGCGGCGCATCTGGTGTTCAGCGGCGTGGTGGAGCGCTTCCCCCGCATCCGCTGGATCCTGGGGCATCTCGGCGGCGCGATCCCGTATCTCGCCGAGCGGCTGGATCGCGGGTACGAGGCGTTCCCGGAGTGCCGCCAGCACATCCGGCGCCCGCCCAGCACCTACCTGAAGGAGTTCTTCTACGACACGGTGAACTTCGATCCGGGGGCGTTGCAGCTCGCCCTGCAATTCGCCGGGGCGGGCCAGATCCTCGCCGGCAGCGACTATCCCCACCGCATCGGCAGCATTCCGGCGATGCTGCAGAGCCTGCGAGGCCTCGACGTCACGGAGCAGGACCGGGCGGCGATGCTCGGGGGCAACGCGGCGCGGCTGCTGGGGATGTAGGCGGAGTGCCGCGCGGCACGGCAACCTCGTGCCTGCGCTATGTTGTGGTCTCGCTCGCGTTGACAGAGTCTCGGCGTATCGCACATCAGGGGGGAACCTCGTGAGAGTCGCACTGGTCTGGACCGTGATGGCGTGTTCCGCTGCCCCGCTCCTGGCGCAGCTGCCGCTGGGTTTCCGCGTGGCCGACACGGCTGCGCAGCGGGCGTTCGAAGCTCGGCTGCTCGCAGTTTCCGACACGGCGACGCCGCGGCGCCTGACGGCCGACCTGTCCGCCCGGCCACACATGGCCGGAACCGCGGCCCAGGCGGTGACCCGCGATTACGTGATCGATCACCTGCGGGCCGCGGGGCTCGAAACGTGGGTCAAGGCCTACGACGTGTACATGCCGCAGCCCGATACGGTGGCGGCGTGGCTGCTGTCCCGGCGTGGGGCGCCCCCGCAGCGTCTGTCGCTCGTCGAGCCCGCGGTCGCGGGCAACCCCGTCACCACGGGGCCGCAGGTTCCGCCGTTCAACGGCTACACCGCCGACGGCGACGTTACGGCCGAGGTCGTGTACGTCAACTACGGACTGATCGAGGACTACAAGACGCTCGATTCGCTCGGCGTCAGCGTGCGCGGCAAAATCGCGATCGCGCGGTACGGGCGCTCGTTCCGCGGCATCAAGGCGCGGGAGGCGGAGCGTCACGGCGCGGTCGGCCTGATCATGTACTCGGATCCGCAGGACGACGGGTATGTCCGCGGTGATGTGTATCCACAGGGACCGATGCGGCCGGCGGGCGGGATTCAGCGCGGCAGCATTCTCAACATGGACGGCGATCCCACGACGCCGGGCTATGCGTCGCTGCCCGGGGCACGGCGGGTGCCGGAAGACTCGCTGCGAGTGCCGCACATCCCCGTCATCCCCATGGGTTACGGCAATGCGCAGCGGTTTCTCGCGACGCTCGGCGGGCCGGGCGTGCCGGGAGGCTGGCAGGGCGGGCTGCCCTTCCACTATCACGTGGGGCCGGGGCGGGCGATGGCGCGATTGAAGGTGCGACGCGAGCACGGCAGCCGCGCGATGCACACGATCTGGGACACGTTCGGGATGATCCGCGGCGCGGAGTACCCGGACGAATGGGTCGTCGTCGGCGGGCACCGCGACGCATGGAGCCCCGGGGCGGCGGACGACCTCAGCGGCACCGTCACCGTCCTCGAAGCGGCCCGCGCCTTCGCCGAGCTGGCGCGCCAGGGAGTCCGGCCGTCCCGCACCCTCGTCTTCGCGACCTGGGACGCCGAAGAGTGGGGGCTGATCGGCTCCACGGAATTCGTGGAGGACATGGCGGACAGTCTGCGCGCCCGGGTGGTGGCCTACGTCAACGAGGACGACATGACGGAGGGCCCCACCTTCACCGGTGGCGGGTCGCCATCGCTCAAGCGGCTGGTGCGCGAGGCGAGTAGAGTCGTGCCGGACCCCGTGGGGCCGGGGTCGGTGTACGACGTCTGGCTGCAGCGCATGAAGGGCGACACGACCGCGCTCAGCCTCGGCAACCTGGGCGGGGGCTCCGATTACGCGGGGTTCTACCACCACCTGGGCATCCCGGCAACGGGCGTCGGGTTCGGCGGGCCGTCCGGCGTCTACCACTCGATGTACGACTCGTTCGACTGGATGAACCGGTTCGGCGACCCCGGCTGGCGCGAGCACCAGGCGGCGGCGCGCCTGGTGGCGGTGTTGCTGGCGCGGCTCGGCAACGCGCGCGTCGTACCGCTCGACTACGTCGGCTGGGGTGGCGAGATGACGCGCTTGGTGGGGCAGCTCGACAGCGCGATCGCCCGCCGGGGGTGGAGCGTCAGCACGCAGGGCCTCAAGGATGCGCTGGGGCGGTTCAGTGCCACGGCAGAGGCGTTCGCGCTGGCCCGGGACAGCGCACTCGCCGGCGGTGCCGACCGCCCCTGGGCGCGTGTGAACGCCGCGCTCATGCAAGTGGAGCGGCGCTTCACCCGTCCGGAGGGGTTGGTGAGCGATGCGTGGTTCAAGAGCCTGCAGTTCGCCTCGGACGTGGACAACGGGTACGCCACGCTCGCCTTCCCCACCGTGAACGAGGCGGCCCGCTACGCCGACGCGGCGACGACCGACCGGGAGCTGGCGGACCTGGTGACGCGGCTCGAGTCATCGCGGGCTGCGCTGAACGAGGCGACGGCGGCCCTGCGGTAGTAGCAGTCCTATCATGGGCTTGTCCGCAGGCAGCAGTTCCTGACCGAGCGGAGCGTCGCTTCATCGGGACCTGCACGATATGGCGGCGGCCACACGGGTGGTGATCGTGATGTGGAGCGCACGGGCGACGCCCGCGGGCGGCACGGTCATCGACGACCGGGTGTCAGGGGTGAAACTCCTCGCTCGCCGTATCCGTCTCCCCTTCACTCGCACCGTTCGTTGCGGCAATCGCGTCCGCGTCACCCGCTCCATCGAGACACGCAATGCCCCTTGTCCTCCGGCTGGCACTGGCGCTGCTGCTGATCCTCTGGGTATTCGGGCAGGTTCGGAAGCCCTCCGGGCCGCTCGGGCGGAGAGTCCTGCGGGCAATGAATCGCACCCATTCCACCCTGACGGACTGGGGATTGCAGCACGTCCATGTCGCGGAGAACGCCACGATCCTCGATGTAGGGTGTGGCGGCGGTCGGACAGTGCAGAAACTGGCGGCCCTGGCCCCCAACGGCGTGGTCCACGGCATCGACTACTCGGCGGCGAGTGTCGCGGCCTCACGGCAGACGAACGCCGGCGACATCCGGCTCGGTCGCGTCCAGATCCAGCGCGGGTCGGTGGCCGCCCTGCCGTTTGCCGATGGCACCTTCGATGTCGTCACCGCGGTGGAGACGCATTACTACTGGCCCGACCTGCCGGCCAACCTGCGCGAGGTGCTCCGCGTCCTGAAACCTGGTGGGTCGTTCGCCCTCATCGCCGAGACCTATCGTGGGGGGCGGTACGGCGCGCTGTACGGCGTGGTCATGCGGCTGCTGCGCGCGGCGTACTTGAGCGATGCCGAGCACCGGGATCTCCTCACGCAGGCAGGATTCACGGAAGTCACGACGATGCACGCGTCGGGAAGAGGTTGGATCTGCGCTATCGGCCGACGGCCGTCGCCGGGCGCGTGAAGGTTTGACGCTACGGCCTGGCGAACAGATCTTGTGCTCCGAATCTCCCAGGGAGGGAGCGCCGTGGACCATGCCCTTCGCCGCCGACTCGTCGAGGCGCTGAAATCACGCAGTTGGGATTCCCCGGACGCCGAACGGGCGGCCACGCGTATCGAAGCGCTGTACCAGCCGGAAGCAGAGCCATGGAAGGTCGTGTTGTGGGAGGTCGCCGGCGGGGAGGGAAGCCTGTTTTTGGTCGCCCGCAGAGTGAATGGACCCTCGGTCTTCGATTCCCCGCTGGAAATACGGGCGCGCGATGTCGCCAGTGCGCTGAATGAGCTCGAGGCGGATAGTCCGGAGCCGACCGACACTCGCTGACCTGCACCACTTTGGAGCAGGCCTCGTGACGGAAGCGGCATCCGCACCGGGTGCCGAGCACCCCGCGCCCGAGCTAGGTTGAAATGCACCAACATGCGACCGCACTGGCAGACGCGCCGTACGGAGGGCTCATGGCCAGCACATACGCAGCGGAGAAGCTCAGAGTCGAGTGGCGGCGCCAAGTCCGCAGGTTCGAGACGTTGTGGAGAGCTGAGCGCACAAAACGGCTGCGCGATATCCGGCACCTCGATGCGTTCCTAAAGAAGATGAAGCGGCTCAAGCCAAATGACCTACGCGCCTTTCGACTGGCGGTCGCAACGCTGCGGAAGCGAATTCAGTAGCCCTCGCGCTCGGGTGGCGGAACGGCAGACGCGCTGGCCTTAGGAGCCAGTGCCCGCAAGGGCGTGGGAGTTCGAGTCTCCCCCCGAGCATCCAAGACGCCGCAGTCGTTCGTCGTTCGTGCCCGCTAGAGCGCGCCCAGTGAATCGGTCTCCGCCCCGAGGTCGTCCAGGAAGCGCTGCATCTCGAGAACGCGGCGCTGCCCTATACGCTTGGCCGCGTCGCTCTGCAGCCGCCCGGGCATCTCCAGCATGTGTCGCCGGATCACCTCGACGGCGTGCGGCAGGTCGGGCGCGAATGTCTCGCGCGTGGTCACCGAGAGAATCCGCGCTACGTCGATGGCGCCGAGAAAGTCGAGGATGTCGGCGTCGCGAAACAGGATCGCGACCGCCAGCGTGTCCGGCGGCCGGTAGTATTGATGGTGGCTGGCGATCTCCTTCACCAGCTCCACCTTCTCCATCGGAAAGCCGGCGTCCCGCAGCACGCTGTCCACCAGCTGCGCCGAGCGGTCGCCGTGGTCCACGCCAGGCAGCGCGTACGGCGGGAGGCCGCCCATGTCGTGGAGGTACGCGGCGGCGTAGAGCGCGTCGGTGTCCACCACCGTTCCCTGGGCGCGGGCGAGGGTCAGCGTCATCTCGTAGTCGCGCCGCGCGTGCGCCGGCCCCCACGCGGTGTGCTGCAGGTGCGCCTCGGCGAACGCGCGGACGTTCTGCCGCCAGTCAGCCAGTGACGCCGACGGGGAGCCGGCGGCCACGACCAGCGGGATGAGAAGGAAGATCGAACCGCTGCGGCGTCGAACCATAGTGACAGCCATGGTGCCGGGACTCGCGTGCGAGGGTCGGAAGGAATATGCCGCAAACGACGACGGCCGGGTTTCCCCGGCCGTCGTTCGCTTCGCTCGTGAGCCTACCGTCAGAAGTTGACCGGCAGGCGGTAGCTCGCTCCCACGGAGTAGGTCACGTCGAACATCGTCCGGCGGAAGCCGGCCGCATTCCAGCGATAGGTCAGCCCCTTCACCTCACCGAACATTTCGATGCGCGAGCGCGGGATGCCGTAGAACACCCCGCCCCCGTACATCAGGGCCGGCCGCGTGAACGGCTTGAATTGATCGAGGCCGAGCTGATCCACCGAGACCGCTCCCGCACCACCGAACACGAACGGGTCCAGCCCGATCGACAGCGGGTAGCGCGCTTCGAGATGCGCGCCGTAGAAGAACCGGTTGACGTCAGCGCCCGCGAAGGAGGACGAGCCCTTGGTGGGATTCCGGGTGAAGGTGAAGTCGGTGTGCACCGCGATGTACCGAGTGAGCTCCAGCCCCACGCTGGCGCCGACATTGTAGCCGGGCATGAACCACACCGCCGGACTGCTGCGCAGGTCGGCCAGATGGTCGGCCCCGCCACCGTAGACACTGAAGATCAGGGACCGCTGTTGCGCGGCCGCCGGGACGGCGAGCGCGGCCAGCACCGTGGCCACAGCCGCGAACCGCATCGAACGCTTCATAGGATTCCTCCTGTATCGGGCGAAATGGGTTCCGCCGTGCAGGCTAGGCCACGGATTCTGAAGCGATGATGAGAGACCTGTGATGAGTGCTTGACGGTGACCCGTGCGGAGCCTTGATTGCAGCGTCCATGGCCGCTTCCTGGCATGTCCTGCTCGACGTCGCCTTCCGGACGACGGTCGTCTACCTGGCGTTGCTCGTGGGCATCCGGCTCACCGGCCACCGCCTGCTCGGCCAGTTGTCCGCGTTCGATCTCGTGCTGCTGCTGATCATCGCGAACGCCGTACAGAACGCCATGGTGGGACAGGACACGAGCCTCACCGGGGGCCTCGTGGCGGCCGGCGTGCTGCTCTTCTGGCACCAGGTGATCAATCGGCTGCGGCGCTCCAGCCGGCAGTTCGCAAGGCTGATCGCGGGCGAGGGGGTCATGCTGATCAACAACGGCGAGGTCCTCGACGAGCACCTGCGCCACGCCGGCGTGACGCGCGACGAGCTGCTGCAGGCGCTGCGCGAACACGGCGTCCCGACCGTCGCGGACGTGCGCATGGCGGTGCTGGAGCCCGACGGGTCGGTCAGCGTCATCCGCTTCGACGACATGATACCCGGCACGCGCCCGCACCACCGCATCAAGATGCTGCGGCGGGCCGCCGACCGCTGATTCCGTCCCGCGGCGACTGGCTTCTTCGCCGCTTTCACCCCTGGTTAGATTTCCCCCCGTGTCCGACATCCAGATCACCAAGACAGGCTCGGAGCCAGGGGCCGCCTCGCTCGCCGTGAGCGTGCCCGTCGAGCAGGTACGCGAGGCCGAGGGACGGGCCGCCCGGGCCTACCAGGCGCGGGCCCGGCTTCCCGGGTTCCGCAAAGGAAAGGCGCCGGAAGCGATCGTCCGCCGCCAGTTCGCGGCCGACATTCGCGAGCAGGCGCTGCGCGACCTGATCCAGACGAGCTGGCGCCGGGCCCTCGAGCAGGAGCCGTTGAAGCCGATCGCCGACCCGCACATCCACGACCTGAAGTGGGAGGAGGGGGCGCCGGTCACCTTCACCTTCCACGTCGAAGTGAAGCCGGAGATCGCGCTGGCACGACTCGGCGGGTTCACGTTGAAACGGGAAGTCGCGGCGGTGACCGACCTGCAGGTGCAGGAGCAGCTCGATACGTTGCGCGAGCAGAAGGCCCCGTGGGCACCGGTGGAGGGGGAGAAGCCGAAGCTCAAGGAGCTGGTCCACGTCACGATCGCGCAACGCGAGGGCGACGCAGCGAAGGATCCGCAACCCTATCACTTCGTCCTGGGGGAGGGTCGGGCAATCCCCGAGGTGGAGGAGCGCGTCATGGCACTCCTGCCGGGCGAGACGGTGGACGCGACGGTGCGCTTCCCCGACGATTTCCCCGAGGAGGCGAAGCGCGGGCAGACGCGCGACATCCGCCTCACGCTGCACGAGGTGAAGCGCCAGGAGCTGCCGCCGCTGGACGATGCGTTCGCGCGGGAGATCGGGGACTTCGAGTCGCTCGATGCGCTGCGGCGCGCGGTGCGCGAGGACCTGGAGCGCGACGCCGCCCATGAGGCGGACGCGAAGGTCCGCGCCGACCTGATCAAGCAGATCGTGGCGGCAAACGGGGTCGTCGCCCCGCGACCGCTGGTCGAGCGGGTGATCCTGACCTACGCCCAGGCGTACGGGATCGCGGAGGACCGGTTGCAGGACTTCGCCAACGAGTTTCACCCGCTGGCGGCGCAACAGGTGCAGCGCGATCTCGTGCTGGACTGGGTGGTGGAGCACCACCAGCTGCAGGCCACCGCGGCGGAGCTCGAGGCGAAGATCGCCGAGCTCGCCGGCCGCCGGCAGATCGCACCGGCCGAGCTGCGGGCCTCACTCGAGAAGAACAAACGACTGCGCGATCTCGAGCGCGGTCTGACCGAAGACAAGGTGTTCGCGTTTCTCCTGTCCCAGTCCACCGTGGAGTCTTAAGTGACGATGAGCACGATTTATCCTCCGTACATCATCGAGCGCTCCAGCCGGGGCGAGCGGACCTACGACATCTTCAGCCGCCTCCTGATGGACCGCATCGTGTTTCTCGGCACGCCCATCAACGACGACGTCTCGAACGTCATCATCGCCCAGCTGCTGTTCCTCGATGCCGACAATCCGGAGCGCGACATCTTCCTCTATATCAATTCCCCGGGCGGCATCGTCTCATCGGGCATGGCGATCTACGACACGATGCAGTTCCTGCGGGCGCCGGTGAACACCATCTGCATGGGGATGGCCGCCTCGATGGGCTCGTTCCTGCTCACGGCGGGGACCAAGGGCAAGCGGTCGGCGCTGCCGCACGCGCGCATCATGATGCACCAGCCCTCGGGAGGCGCCCAGGGCACCGCCGCCGACATCGAGATCCAGGCGCGCGAGATCCTCTACCTGCGCGCCAAGCTGAACGAGCTGTATGCCAAGCACACCGGGAAGCCCCTGGACACCATCGAGCGGGATATGGACCGGGACCGCTTCATGTCGGCCGAAGAAGCCAAGGAATACGGGCTCATCGACCAGGTAATCGCCAATTTGCGGGAAGTGGGAGACGGGAAAAACAAGTGAACACTTGCGTTCCCCAGACCCCCTTCCCATACTAGACGTCCTATGTCGCACGACAAGCACCTCCGCTGCTCCTTCTGCGGGAAGTCGAAGGACTCGGTCCGGAAGTTCATTTCCGGGCCGTCGGTCTACATCTGCAACGAGTGCATCGCCCTCTGCAACGAGATCCTGGCGGAGGACGAGGAGCGGGAGGTTTCCGAAGCCATCACGCAGGTCCCGACGCCCGCCGAGATCAAGGACGTTCTCGACCAGTACGTGATCGGCCAGGAGAAGGCGAAGAAGACGCTCGCCGTCGCGGTCTACAACCACTACAAGCGCATCAACTCCCACTCGGCGAAGGACAACGACGTCGAGCTGGACAAGAGCAACATCCTCCTCATCGGGCCGACCGGGGTGGGCAAGACCCTGCTCGCGCAGACCTTGGCGCGCATCCTCGACGTACCGTTCACCATCGCCGACGCGACGACGCTGACCGAGGCGGGCTACGTCGGCGAGGACGTGGAGAACATTCTGGTGCGGCTGCTGCAGGCCGGCGACTTCAACGTCGCCGACTGCGAGCGCGGCATCGTGTACATCGACGAAATCGACAAGATCGCGCGCAAGTCGGAGAACCCGAGCATCACGCGCGACGTCTCGGGCGAGGGTGTGCAGCAGGCGTTGCTCAAGATCCTCGAGGGCACCATCGCGAGCGTGCCGCCCCAGGGCGGCCGCAAGCACCCGCAACAGGAATACATCCAGGTCAACACCAAGGACATCCTGTTCATCTGCGGCGGCGCCTTCGACGGCCTCGAGAAGATCATCGAGGCCCGCACCGGCCGGCGGCGCATCGGCTTCACCAAGGAAGACATCGAGTCGGGCGCGGTCGAGCGGGCCAAGAAGAACCCGTTCTCCGAAGTCGAGCCGGACGACCTGCTGCGCTACGGCATGATCCCCGAGCTGGTGGGCCGCCTGCCCGTCGCGGTGCCGCTCGACGCGCTCGACGAAGACGCGCTGGTGCGGATCCTGGTCGAGCCCAAGAACGCCCTCACCAAGCAATACCAGAAGCTGTTCGAGCTGGAGACCGTCCGGCTGACGATCGAGAAGGACGCGCTGCGCGCCATCGCCAAGAAGGCGCTGAAGCGCGGCACCGGCGCCCGCGGCCTGCGCGCCATTCTCGAGGAGATGATGACGGACATCATGTTCGATCTGCCGAGCCGGGACGACGTGCGCGAAGTCGCGATCACCGCCGAAACCGTCACCGAGAGCCGTCCGCCGCTGCTGGTGACCGAGCGGCCGCGCCACAAGAAAGAAGCCTGACCGCCTCCCTGCTCCGCTTCGTCGGCTCCTTCCCCCGCGCCGACGCGCCGCTCGATCCGCCACTTCCCGAAATCGCCTTCGCCGGCCGCTCCAACGTCGGCAAATCGAGCCTGATCAACGCCCTCGTCGATCAACGGATCGCCAGGATCTCCGCCACGCCGGGAAAGACCCGCGCGATGAACGTCTATGTGGTCAGGGGCCGGTGGCCGGTGGCCAGTGGAGACCTGTCGGGCGAGCCACCCGACCACCGACCACAAACCACCGACCACGCCTTTTACCTGCTCGATTTGCCTGGCTACGGCTACGCCCGCGCCTCCAAGCCCGACCGCGCCGCGTTCGCCCGGATCGTCCACCACGTGCTGCACCGCCCCCGGCTCTCCGGGGTCGTCTGGCTGCTCGATATCCGCCATGACCCCTCCGCTGGCGACCGCGCGATGCAGGACCTGCTGGCCGGCGCTGGGACCCGTGTGCTCGCCGCGGTGACCAAGAGCGACAAGCTCGCCCCGGCACAGCGCAGAGCGCGGGAGACGGCGCTCCGCCGGCTGCTGGCGTTCGACGAGGACCAGGTCGTGCTCACGAGCGCCCGCTCGGGGCTGGGAATACCCGAGCTGCGCGAGGCGGTCGCGGCGCTCGCCCGGGCGGGCTGACATGGGGCGCCCGCTCCGGGTGGCGTTCGTGAGCCATCACCCGCACCTCCAGATGGGCGGGCAGCGCAGCATGGCGCTCCTGATCGAGCACCTCGATCGCCGCGCCGTCGAGCCCCTCGCCATCTGCCCCGGTCCCGGGCCGCTCACCGACCATCTCACTCGTCTCGGCTGCCCGGTGGTGCACATCCCGCTGCACCGCATCAAGCCGCGCACCCTCGCGGCGGTGTGGCGCTCCAGCCGGGCCATCCGGGCGCTGCTGCGCGAGCGGGACATCGACATCATCGCCCCCGACGCCGCGCGCGATGCCCTCACCTGCGGTCTGGCCAAGCTCGGCACCGGTACCCGGATGGTGTGGTTCGTCCGGCTCACGTCCCGCGATCCGCTCGACCCGATCCTGGTCCACCTCGCCGATGCGATGATCGGCGACTCCGACGACACCCTCCGGCGTTTCGGCGGCTCGAAGCGCGCGGCTGCGATCCATCGCACGATCGTCGGCGGGGCCGACCTGCGACGCTTCCGGCCCGCCGACGACCGCGTTGCGCTGCGCCGCTCGCTCGACCTGCCCCTCGACCGTCCCATCCTGCTCTTCGTGGGACAGGTGAAAGCCGCCAAGGGCGTGCTCGACATCGTGGACGCGTTGGGGAAGCTCCGTGCGGACCGGCCCGAGGGCCCCACCCCGCAGCTGCTCGTCATCGGAACGCCCGACCCGCCGACGATCCTCGAGGAGATCGCTCGCCGGGCCCGGACGCTCGGCATCGCGCCGGACGTGCGGGTACTCCCCCAGCAGGCCGACATCGAGCGCTGGATGCAGGCGGCCGACCTGCTGGTGAGCGGCTCGCACCAGGATACCGAAGGGATGTCGCGCGTGTTGTACGAGGCGATGGCGTGCGGCGCGGTGCCCGTCGCGACCGACATCCGGGGCAATCGTGACGCCCTCACCCCGGAGTGCGGGGTGCTCGTCCCGGAACGGGATCCCGCCGCGATGGCCGGCGCCTGGAACGCCCTCCTGGGCGATCCGGCGCGCCTCGCGACGCTGCGCGCCGGTGCGATCGCGCGGGCACGGGCGTCATTCGACATCCGACAACACGCCCGCGCGGTGGAGGCGTTCTACCGGGAAGTAGCCGGCGGAACGCTGGGATAGCTTCACTCCCGGCCACCCCGGTCGGCGATCAGCCGCAGCGCCGGCTCACTCACGAATACCCTGCCGTGGAATCGTCGACCCCACGACAGCGGTGTGACGTCGCGGTACTCGTGCAGCGTGTCGGCGCCGTACCCCGGGTGCAGCTGTTTGCGCAATGAGGCGCGCACGTTCGGATCGGCGCCATGGTCCAGCAGCAGCTCGGTGAACGGCGCCACCTGCGGCAGCCCGGCATAGTTCATCCAGAAGTTCGGCTGCGACACGACGGTCGCGAAGAGGGCCGTATGACCGCCGAAGCCGTCGGCGTCCACCGCGGCCTTCGCGTTCACGTCCATGCCGCGCGCGAGCAACCAGCGCGCGATCTCCATCTCGTCGTAGTCGACGCACATGTGGAGCAGCGTCGAGCCGGCGAGCGGCGTCCCCTGAGTCGCCAGCACGTCGTCGTGGCACCCCAGATCGGGCGGGTAGATCTCCTCGTGGGCGAAGGTCCGCTGCAGCAGGCCCGGGTCGCGGCGCAGGTGCGCCTCGAGGAGGTCGATGCGCCCGCGATGGAGGGCCATCGTGGGCGTGTCCGGGAGGTCGACCCCATGCTCGACGTACATCTCCAGGATCTGGTGTTTGGCAGCCGGCTTCCGGCTGTCGGTCTCCAGCACCACATCCACAGGGGCGACGGTCTTGCCCGTCTCGTCCCGAACCGACGCTCCGAGCTCGAACAGGAGCGCCGTCCCCGACGCGCTCAGGGTGTAGGCCGGGCCGCCCAGGGCGCCGGCAGGCGGGCGGGGACCGCCGAGCATCGCATGCAGCAGGCGGGCGGTCCCGATGCGGCTCTGCAGCGCCGCCCGGCCGAGTGCCGACTCGAGATCCGTGGCCCCGAGCGAGTGGAGCATCGTGATGATCCGGTCGCGTCCGAGGTTGGCGGCATAGGTCAGGGGTGGACCCCAGTTGCTGTTCTTCCGGATCAGCGCCACCTCGTGCAGCAGTGACGGGTGCCGCACGACGATGTCGCGCACGGCAGCGGCGTCATCGCGCCAGATCGCGTCGACCAGCCGGCAGGCGAGCACGAGACGCGGCCAGCTCGCGGCTTCGTAGCTGCGGGCCAGGACGAGCTGGGCATCGGCCAGCCGTGCGGCGGCCGGTGCGATCGCGTCCGGGTGGTGCTCCCGGAGATCCGCGACCGCCGCCGGATCGCCGCGCCGGATCGCACGCAGCAGGTCCTTTGCCTGGTGCTTGAGTTGCTCCAGATCGGGTCGTACGGGAAGGCGGCGAGTGGACATGACGAGCCTCCTTGGTGCGTGCCCGGGTCCGCTGGCGTGGGCATCAGGAGGTTCGTTGGGAACCTGTCGCTACTGCATTTCGGTCAGGTGGACTCGGTCCTGCCCGCGGACGGGAGGCGTCCTGCACGCCTGCCGTGAGCATATCGTCGTGCGTGGGGCGCGGGCAAGGCGCGCCTTGCGCGGCGACCATGCC
>DATGDE010000221.1:0-3580 GCA_035311125.1 Gemmatimonadales bacterium | reverse complement strand
TCACCGTGGGGATGGATCCCCCCGGAGAGCGCGTCCGCATCTGGGTGCAGGACCAGGGGCCGGGCATCCCGGCCGCCGAGCGCGAACGCATCTGGCAGCAGTTCTGGCGGCTGGAACGAGATCGCGGCTCGGCCGTGGCCGGCACCGGCATCGGCTTGTCGGTCGTGCGCCAGCTGGCGTCGCTGCACCGCGGGCGCGCGTGGGTCGAGACCGCGCCCGGCGGCGGCGCCCGTTTCGTCATCGAGCTTCCCGCAGCGCCGCATCCCGTCATCGCCCCCGCTGCTCCGGTTTCCGCGAGCCAGACCGAGCCCACTCCAGTCCAGGTGGACACATGAAACGCGTACTCGTCATCGAAGACAATCACGATCTCGCTTACGGCCTGCGCAACAACCTGGAGATCGAAGGCTACCAGGTCGAAGTCGCCGACGACGGCCCGAAAGGACTGATGCGGGCGCGGGTCGGCGCGCCGGACCTCGTCATCCTCGATCTCATGCTCCCGGGCATGGACGGATACCGGGTGCTGCGCACCCTGCGCGAGGAGGGCCGGCAAACGCCGATCCTCATCCTGACTGCCCGCGGTGAGGAGGCCGACAAGGTCCGGGGCCTACGGCTCGGCGCCGACGACTACGTCACCAAGCCGTTCGGCGTGCTGGAGCTGCTGGCGCGGGTCGAGGCCCTGATGCGGCGCACCGTGGCGACCGTCGCGACGGCGGAGGCCGCCGCTCCCCTCGTCGAGCGCTTCGGCGACGTCGAGGTCCAGTGCGCGTCCCGGACCGTGCTCCGCCACGGCGCGCCCGTGGCGCTCACCCCCAAGGAGTACGAGCTGCTCCTCGCGCTGGTCCGACGCCGCGGTGCGGTGGCGAGCCGCGTCGAGCTGCTGACCGAAGTCTGGGGCTACAGCGCCGCCGTCCTGTCGCGCACCGTGGATACCCACGTCGCGGAGCTGCGCCGCAAGCTGGAGGACGACCTCCAGGCCCCGCGCCACCTCCTGACCGTGCGCAAGGCCGGCTACCGGCTGCAGGCCTGATCCGCTCCACCACCGACCCGGAGCCCGAACCGTGCACCCCGCGTTCCTGCTGCTGACCGGCCTGCTGGCCGGGCGCGAGCCCCAGACCGGGGATGCGCTCGTCCGCAGCATGCACGACCGCTACGCCGCGCAGTGGTATCACAGCCTCAGCTTCGTCCAGCACAACACCGCGTATCTCCCCGGCGACAGCGTGCAGCATTCGACGTGGTTCGAGCGCGCCGCGATCCCGGGGACGCTGCGCATCGATTTCCGCGAGGGCCCGGGCTTCCCGCCCGACGGCGGCATCCTCTTTGCCCGGGACACCCAGTTCGTCATCCAGGGCGACACGCTGGTCCGCGCCGACCCGTTCATCCATCCCCTGATGGTGCTCGGGTTCGACGTGTACGCCCAGCCGGTCGAGCAGACCCTGGGCAAGCTGCGGCAGCTGGGGTTCGACCTCGCCACGACGCACGAGGACACCTGGCAGGGGCGGCCGGTCGTCGTCGTCGGCGCGAAGGCCGGCGACCTCCATACGCGACAGTTCTGGGTGGACAAGGAGCGCCTGGTGTTCGTGCGCATGCTGGAGCCCGCGCGCCGCGACTCGACCGTGACCACCGAAACCCAGTTCAACGACTACCGACCCTTCGGCAAGGCCTGGGTGTCGGCGCAGGTGCTGTTCCTCGTCGGCGGTCAGCGTCGCTGGATGGAGGAGTACGACGAGATCGGCGTGAACGTCCCGCTCGCCGACGGGGTGTTCGACGTGAAGCGCTGGAAGGACACGAAGTAGCGGCGGCGCGGCGTCACGGCTCGTCGGGGTAGGCGACCACGAGACGACCGGCCGCGTTCTGCACCACCGTCACCCAACCACCCTCTTCGCGGTATCCGCCGACGCCGATCGTGTCGAGCGGACCGCTGGTCGTCACCACCCCGCCCTCGTTCAGCGGCCGTGTGCCCAGCCGGGGGATGGGCATGCGGATGGACCAGCGGCGAATGACCCACGCGCCGTTGGGAAGGCGATCGAAAACAACGCGCCCCTGCGCGCCGCGTCCGGCCCACCGGCCCAGATTCGTGTAGCGGAACTGCAGCTCCCTGAGCTCTGCCGATCGCCGGTCGAGCCACAGGACACCGGCGACGTCCACCTGCCGGCCGCGCTCGACCGGCTCGAAGGCGAGGCCGATCTGGGAATCGGCAACCGCGCCGGCCGCACGCTCGACGCGGAGGCAGTGCCGCGCGAGAAATACTCCCGAGAGAAACACCGGCAGATCGGGCCCATAATACGTCATCACGCCCTCGGCATCCGGCTGCGCGAAGCCGTGCGCGGCGAGGCTCTCGGCCGAGAGACTGGTGAACGGCCAGGACGAATACCCGGAGACCTGGCGCCGTTCCTCCCCCACGGGGCGGTCGCCGGCGGGCCCGTAGGTTCGGACGTAGCGGCGCGTCTGGAAGCGATACACGGGATGGGTGATCGTCCAGTCGGTCGCCTCGAGCGCCGTGCGCGCCTCCTCCCACAGCTCCGCGGCCGCCGAACCGTCCTCCGGCTGCACGCGGCAGCGCCGCTCGGCATGCACCACGATCTCCGACAGCAACACCGGCGTTTCCGGCGCCTCGAGCGGCGTCGTGATGGTGTCTCCCGCCGCGAGGGTGAACGGCTGACTGCTCCAGCGGGCCATGCCGATCCGCAGCACGAGCAGGCGGTAGGTGCCCGGCGCTACGTCGAGACGGACGAGACCGGTCTCGTCCGTCAGGGTGCGAGCGACCTCGCGTCTCGTCGTGTCGAGCACGATCACGAACGCCCCGGCCACCGGCTGGTGCGTGCCCGCGCCCAGCAGCGTCGTGCGGATTGACTGGGCGCCGAGCGTGGCGGCGCCGCACGTCAGGAACAGGGTCGCGATGCCCGCTCGACAGAGGTCCGGGAGGGAGCCCGACGCATCCATAACGGGAACTTGTCGTGAGACGCGGGACCCAGCAAGCAATCGGGGCTCGCGTCGCCGGACGCGAGCCCCGACTGCATCATCACGGCATCGTCAGCCGGCGAAGCAGTAGGTGCAGCCGAGCTCCTGCACCCGGTTCACCGCCCACACGCCGGACGGCACGACCTGTACGGTGGGAAGCAGGTTCGCCCTCCAGTCCTTGGCCACGTCGTCGGCGGCCATGTTCATCTGCTTGCCGACGATGCCGCTGTAGAACTTGATCGCCATGTTGCAGGCGCCGAACAGCGCGCCGCTCGCCATCAACTCGTCGATGCCCATCCCGGGGATCGGCCAGGTGCCGGGCGGCGCCTTGTAGAAGAAGTTGTGCACGGACGGCGCGTTGGTGGCCGGATCGTTGACCTTGAACACCTCGCCGAGCTTGTATTTCGCCCACATCGCGTCGTTCATGGCGAACGGCAGACCGCTATGCCGCAGGATCACCACCACCGTCGTGTCGCTCTCGGGAACGCCGGTCTCGGTATTGGTCATGTAGAACACGCGCGACCACACGAAGGCGACGCCGCCGTTGAATTCCGGCATGTCGTACACCTGCTTGTGCTTGCCCCTGATCTTCCGGAGCCAGGCGTCGAGCTGCGGGTCGTCG
>DATGDE010000220.1:0-1506 GCA_035311125.1 Gemmatimonadales bacterium | reverse complement strand
GGCCACGACCGAAGAGAGCGTTCCCCACAACATCATGCCGCACCAGCACCCTACCGCCACGCCCCCGACGGAAATTCCCAGAGCGCGCGCGAACACGAACCCGTAGAGATGACGCCGCCGGGCTCCAACGGCCCGCCGGATGCCGAGATCGTGCAGCAAGGATCGGACCCACAGCCGCAGGACGACGAACGTCCCGATCGTCGCCACCACGAGCATCACCCATCCTTCCACTCCGAACAGGCGCCCGAACCACCGGACCGGGGCGGCTTCAGCGGCCAGCAGGCGTGATTCGCTGACCCGCGTCGTCGCCGCACCACTCCCCCCCAACGAAGCGCGCAGCTCGCGCTCGACCGCGGCATACACGCCCGAATCGCCGCGGGCACGCACCAGCAGGTCCACCGCCGGTATCGGATGCTGCAGCACGCTCAGATATACGGCCGCCCGCGGCTGGAAGCCGGCGCCGAAGCCCGCCGGCAGCTGATCGGCCACCACCCCCACGACGGTATACCAACGGGCCGGGGCGCTTCCCACCTGGATGCGGCGGCCCACGCCCAGTCGATCCTGGAAGTTCGCCGCAGCGAGCGACTGGCTCACCACGGCGACGAGCGGGGCTCTCGCGTCGTCCGTATTCGCGATGTTCCGCCCCGCCACGACCCGGAGCCCCAGGGTCCGAAAGGTGTCGGCGCTCACGAGATAGTGCGTCGCGTAGACGGGTCGCAACGGAACATAGATGCCGTCCCAGGCACACTGGCCGCAGTCGGTGGTGGCTCGGTCGTTCTGACCGAGGCCGACCGTCGTCCCCGGGCTCGTGAGACTCGCGGCGGTCACGCCCGGCTGGGCGCTCACGCGTCGCAACAGCTCGGCGTAGCCCGATCCCGCCCGGGCGGTGTCCGAATTCGTCAGCGAGATCGCGAACAGCTGTCCACCACCCGCGGCGAAGCGATCCGTGCCGCGCAGGCGCGCGGCGTGATCGGCAAGGAGCGCGGACGCCGCCAGGACGGTGAGCGAGAGACCGAGTTGCAGGGCGGGAACGACCAGCTCCAGCGCCCGGCCGCTGCGCATGGCGAGCGGCCGGCGGCGGCGCATCGCTCCCAATGGCAGGAGCACCGCGAGCAGCACGAGCGACACGACGACCGCCAGCACCATGACGGCGGGCGTTACCGGACCGGACTGCAGCGTCCCCGGCCAGGTGCCGGCGGCGGCCTGGGCGCCCACCGCGCCGCCTACCCCACCCCATGCCAGCGCCGCGACGGCGATGACTGCGCCCTCGATCAGGGCCGCCGCGAGAATCAGCCGCCGCGAGGCGCCGACCGCGCGCCGCACCGCCAGCTCGGCGACGCACGAGCCCCCTCGCGCGAACGCCACCGCCAGGAGCGACTGCGCGGCGACGCACAGCACGCCCACTGCCATGAGCAGGAGGAGGTGGAACAGATCGGTCGTGGCCACTGCGCGCAGCTCGTTCGGTCCGGTGGCCAGGCTGCTGCGTCCCAGCCCCAGATCCGCGAC
>DATGDE010000219.1:0-4398 GCA_035311125.1 Gemmatimonadales bacterium | reverse complement strand
ATTGAACGACACCACGCCCGGCCCGCCGGTGTTCGGAATCCAGACGTAGGCCAGGCTCCCGCCCGAGAGGGAATCCACCTTGCGCCGATTGTCCTCGACCCACGCCCGCTGGCGCAACTGGTCCTCGCTGCGCGCCGGCTCGACGGTCACCGTCCAGTGCCCGTCCATCGTGGGGCGATCGTTGACGAACAGCACGGTCTGACGCCCCGCGGTGCCGTCGAGCAGCCGATAGGGGTCGTCCGCGGCGGTCAGCTCGCGGCCGTCCACGCCCACGACGTACTGCCCGACCCGCACCCGCAGCCCCGCCCGGTCCAGCGGCGCGACCAGGTCGGGGTTCCAGCTCTCGAAGGTGTAGATCCGGGTGATCTTCCAGCGCCCCGCGTCGGGCACGAGGTCCGCGCCGAGCACCCCGACGGACGATGTATCCACGGCGGGCATGTCGCCGCCGAACACGAACGAGTGGCCGACCGACAGCTCCCCGTTCACGAGGTCGAGGACGTAGTTGAGGTCGGCCCGATGCCGCACCCACGGGACCAGCGGCCGGTAGCGCTCGCGCACCGCGTTCCAGTCGTTGCCGTGCATCCCCGGATCGTAGAAGAAGTCCCGCTCGTAGTGCCACGTCTCGTCGAAGATCTGGCGCCACTCCTCGGCGCGGTCGAGGTACATGCGGAGCGACACAGCGACGTTGCCGGCGCTGCCTTCCGGCGGACGCGCCGTGCCCACGACGCGCCACTGCGTCCCCGAGCGGAACAGGATCTTCTCCCCATCCGGCGAGACCGAGACCCGGGTGACGCCGCGCACGAATTCCGTCGCTTTGCGGTCGTCCTGCGAGAACTTCTGCAGCACCAGACCGTTCTGGTTCTCCACCTGCTCGGCCACGAACACGGTCCCCTTCGGCCCGGCGAAGAGGTCGGTATAGCGGCGTACCGGCATGGGGAGGGCGACGATGCGCCGTTCGATCCCCGTCCGGTCGATCCGCACCTCCACGGCGCCCGTGTCGCTCCCCTTCTTTGCCGCCGCCGTGTCCCCTTCCTCGTCGCTGCGCGGCGCGAACGGCGTCGGGTCGTCGGCGCGCAGCACCATCAGGTACACACCGTAACTCGGGTCGGCCGCGATGGAGCTGGTGTTGGCCCACCCCGAGCCCAGCGCCAGGTTGGTGCTGGCGAGGAAGTAGAGGTGTCTGCCGTTGCGGTCCCAGACCGGCGCGGCGGCATCCGCCAACGCGTCGGTGAGCGAGGCGACGCTGCCGCTGTCCCGCGACCAGACCACGATGCGGCGAAACATGTTGGGGAACGTCTTCGCATAGGCGAGGAATCTGGAATCGGGAGACCAGGCGAGCTCCATACCACCGCGCTCGACGTTGGCGCCCCCTGCGTCCACGGTGCGGATCCGCCCCGACTCGACGTCCACCACGCGGATCCTGACCTTGTTGTCCTCGAAGGCGATCTGTTTCCCGTCGGGCGACCACGTCGGCTCCCAGGCCATCTTCGACTCGCCGATCGCGATGCTGCGCGGCGTGCCCAGTCCGTCCTGGTCGGTCACCATCAACGCGTACCCATCGCCCCCGTCCCGGAACCAGGCGATGCGTCGGCCGTCGGGAGACCAGACCGGCGCGCGGTCGTCCGCGTCGGGCGAGCGGGTGAGATTGCGCGGACTGCCGTGCTCCACCGGCACGGTGAAGATCTCGCCCCGCGCCTCCATCAGCACGCGCCGGCCCTTGGGCGAGAGCGAGGCCGCTCCCACCCGCTCGCTCACGTCCTCCCAGCGCGCTTCCATCCAGGGGAAGTCGCCCTGCGCGGTGATGTCGAGACGCTGCGTGCGCCCGCTCGCCGGATCGAGCGTGTGGATCCAGCCGTCCTGCTCGAACACCAGCATCCCGGCCCCGGCCGACAGGGACTTCACCTCTGCGCCGGTGAAGTGCGTCACCTGCTGCAGGGCGCCGCTCGCCACGTCGTAGGACCACACGTTGGACGCCCAATCGCGGTCCGAGATGAAGTAGATCTTGTCGCCGAGCCACACCGGCGCGATGTCCTGGGTGCGCTCGTTGGGCAGCCGCGTCTCCTCGAGCGTGCCGAGGTCGAGAATCGTGAGCGGCGTGTTCTGCCCTCCCCGGTAGCCGCGCCACTCCACGTCCCAGCGCCGCACGCGGTCCACGACGATCCGCCGTCCATCCGGCGCGTAGGAGCCGTCGTAGCCCCAGGGCGCGGGCAGCAGCGTAGACGGGCCTCCCGTGCGCGCCACGGTCCAGAGCCGCGCGTATCCGACGGGGGCCGTTTCCCGCAGCGACGCGTAGAGCACGCGGCTGCCGTCCGGGGTCCAGCCGCGCGCAAACGACGGCGCCGGATACCAGGTGAGCCGCGTGGGTTCGCCGCCCTCCACCGGCATCACGTACACCTGCATCGTGCCGGACCGGTTGGATGTGAACGCGATGAATTTGCCGTCGGGCGAGAAGTGCGGGTTGGCTTCGACCGCGGGCGTGCTCGTCAGTCGCCGGGCCGGGCCGCCGGCGCGGTCCGCCACCCAGAGGTCCGCGCCGTACGCGAACGCCACCTGGCGCTCGCTGATGGTCGGCTGCCGCAGCAGACGCGTGCCCTCTTCCTGGGCCGCGCTGCCGCGCGCGCTCGCAGCGCAGACGAGGACGACGAGCAGTGCACGGGACACGGAAAGCTCCATGGGGAGGTCCCCCAAGCTTCCGCCACCCGGCGAGTGGCGCAAGGAGCGGCTACATTGCCATCGTGCTGAACCGAATCTGCTGCGCGACGATCGCGGCCTGCCTGCCGCTCGCGGCCGGATGCGCGACCCGCCGGCCCGTCGCGGCGCCGATGCCGGCGCGCACCACGGCGCCGGAAACGTCCTGGGTCGCGCGCAGCGCGCTGTACGAGGTCAACATTCGGGACTTCTCACCCACCGGCGACCTCGCGGGCGTGACCCGGGGGCTCGATCGCATCGCGGCGGTCGGGGCGAACGTCGTATGGCTGATGCCGATCTATCCGGTCGGCATCCGGAACGCGAAGGGCCCGCTCGGCTCTCCCTACGCGGTGCGTGACTATCGCGCGATCGATTCCGCCTTCGGCACCGCGGCGGATCTGCGGAACCTCGTCCGGACCGTGCACGCCCGCGGCATGAAGCTCATCCTCGACTGGGTGCCGGACCACACCGCCTGGGACCACGCCTGGATCCGGGAGCACCCCGACTACTACGTCCATGATGCGCGCGGCGCGATCTCGGTGCCGCGCGATCGCCAGGGCAAGCTCACCGACTGGACCGACGTCGCCCAGCTCGACTACCGCAATCCCGGGCTGCGGCGCGCGATGACCGCCGCCATGCGCTACTGGCTCGACGAGTTCGGCATCGACGGCTTCCGGGTGGACGTCGCGGGCTTCGTCCCGGACGATTTCTGGCGCGAAGCCGTGCCGGTGCTGCGCGCGAGCGCCGGGCGACCGATCCTGCTGCTCGCCGAGTGGGGCGATCTCGAGATGCACCGGCTCGGGTTCGACCTGACCTACGGCTGGGACTCCTACAGCCGTCTCAAGGCGGTGTGGCGCGGCGCCCCGGCGGATACGTTCGTGCAGAGCGAGCTGACGGACCTGCGCGCCATGCCCGCGGGCGGCAGGCGGATGCGCTTCACCACGAACCATGACGAAACGGCCTGGGACAAGCCGCCGGTGACGCTGTTCGGCGGCCCCGCGGGAGCGCGCGCGGCCTTCGTCGCCATTGCGCTTCTGCCGGGCCGTCCGCTGATCTACGACGGGCAGGAGGTCGAGAGCCCGCAGCAACTGGGCCTCTTCAGGCGGGACTCGATCGTGTGGGCCCAGCACGACACGATCGAGACACGCTCGTTCTACCGGCGCGTCCTGGACCTGGCGCGAACCGACTCGGCGTTTCTCACCGGACCGTTCGAGCAGGTCGAGACCAGCGCCCCGGCGGACGTGATTGCCTACCGCCGCGGCGCCACGCTCGTGCTCGCGAACGCCCGGTCCCGCCCGGTGCGAGTGGTCGTCACGGGGTTCCTGGTGGACGGTGCACGCGATCTGCTGTCGGACAGCACGCTGACAGGCGACACCGTTGCGCTCCATGCGTACGGTGCGGTGGTGCTGAAGCGCTCGCCCTAGGGAAGCTCTGTACAAGTCCGTGCGACGCCGGGGGTGGGGGTGCTCGGACGCGTTGGACGCGGGGGGCGCTCGACCCGGACCAACGTTTCCGATCTCATTGCCGGCCCAGGAGCGACCATGTCCGGGCCGTGCGGCCCCCGCGTCCTCGCCCCCACCCCCGGCGTCGCCCCACCTACGCAGACTTCCCTAGCGGCGAATGAGGTCGAGCACCAGGCTCTCCCGCGGCCCGAGTGAGACGGCAGGCGCGTAGTCCGCGATACGCCCGTCCCGACTCACGCGCAGCGTC
>DATGDE010000218.1:0-4851 GCA_035311125.1 Gemmatimonadales bacterium | reverse complement strand
GCTGGAGGCACTGACGGCCGCGTCGCGCCACGCGCCCAATGACGCCTCCCTGTGGGACGCCATCTCGGTGGTTGCGGCTCGGCTGGGGAACTGGGACAGCGCGGATCTCGCGTTCGAGCGCGCCATGCGGGTCGACCCCCGCAACGCGGATCTGTTGCAGGCCCAGGGCAACCGGCTCCATTGCCGACGGCGATACGCGGAGGCGATCGAGACGTACCGCCGCGCGCTGCTGCTCGCGCCGGACTATGTACAACCGCACATCGCCCTCGCCTGGAGCTACATCCTGTGGAAGGGCGAGACGGACACCCTCCGGTCCGTCTTGGCCGGGCTGCCGGACATCGAACCGGGGGGTGGGGCCCGCGGGTCGGCCTGGAGCAGACGATCATGCTGACGTGGGACCGAAAGCCAGACTCGCTGCTCGCCCTGCTCCGCACGTTCCCCGGTGAAGTGTGGACCAGCGCGGAGACCTACACCTCGCGTCTCGTGGAAGTTGGATCGGCCTACTTCGACACCGGCGATACCGTGGCGGCTCGCGCCGCCTTCGATTCGGCAGCTACCCTGATGGACTCGGCCCTGCGCGTCCACCCCGGAGACGCGCCGCTGCACATGACGCGTGGCATGGTTATGACTGCGCTGGGGCGCCGGGCGGAGGCGATGCGCGAAGTGCGCTGGCTGGAGCAGTCGGACGGCTACCGCAACAATCACAACTGCCCGTCCGAGCCGGAGGCACGGGCCCTCATTTTGGCACACCTGGGCGAGACCGATTCGGCTCTGGCGGCGATCGAACGGCTTCTGGCAGGCCCGTCGAGGATCACCGTTCACACGCTTCGCCTTGACCCGCTGTGGGACCCGATCCGCCGCGACCCGAGATTTCAGGCGCTGCTGGTCAAGTATGCCAATCCCGGAACCTGATCACATGCCCACAACCCTGCGGCCTGCCGCCTGGATCGCCGCCTCGCTGTTCGCTGTCGCACCTTCGGTCTACGCACAGCTTCCATTCAGCGCGGCGCCAGCGAGTGCCAGCCGCACGGTCTATCTCGACAACCAGGGCGTGGTCCGCTGGCGCGACAACCGCCAGGAAGTCACCCTCTTCGGGGCCAACTACGTCCTGCCGACCGCCTCCGACTACCGCGCCGCGGGCTACGTCCACGGCGATCGCAAGCAGATGATCGTCGAGGACATGGCCCAGTTCGCCCGCATGGGCTGGGACGGCATGCGACTCACCTTCTGGGGCGACTGGGAATCCTCCGACTCGGCCGGCAACCTGATCGCCAACGACCACCTGGACCTGCTGGACTGGCTCATCGCCCGCGCACGCGAGCGCGGCGTCTACATGCTGTTCAGTCCGATTCAGCTCTATGGAGCGAACTGGCCCGATGCGCTGCAGGACACGACCGATCCGGGCTTCGCCCGGCGCTTCGGCAGGGAGCGCATGGGCACCGACTCGACCGCGATCGCGGCACAGGTGAACTACCTGCGCCAGATCCTCGATCACGTGAATCCGTACACGCACGTGGCGCTGAAGGACGAGCCGGCCATTCTGTTCATCGAGCTGGTCAACGAACCCTGGCATCACGCCGAGGACCTCGCGGGCTCGATCCGGTACATAAATGCCCTGACCGACGCGGTGCGCAGCACGGGGTGCGACAAGCTGATCTTCTACAACGTGAGCCAGGACTTCCGCATCGGCGAGGCGATTCGACGGTCCAGGGCGCAGGGCGTGACGTTCGGCTGGTATCCCTCGGGACTCAACTCGGGGCACGAGCTGCGGGGCAATTACCTGCGCGCGGTCGACGCCTACCCGGACATGCTGCGTCCGGAGCTGTCCCGTCTGCCGCGCATCGTGTACGAGTTCGATTCGCCGGATCTGCGGACCGGCTACATGTATCCGGCGATGGCGCGGACGTTCCGAGCCGTGGGGACGCAGTTCGCCGCGATGTTCGCCTACGACATGCAGCAGACCGCCTCGCGCAATCTCGGGTGGCAGACGCATTACCTCAGCCTGGCCTATACGCCGCGCAAGGCGATGAGCGCCGTCATCGCGGCCGAAGCGATGCGCCGCCTGCCGCGCATGCGATCGTATGGCGCGTATCCGGAGAACACGCGCTTCGGCGACTTTCACGTCTCCTACGACGACAACCTGGGCGAGCTGGTGGCGCGGGACGCGTTTCTGTACGCCGGCTCCACACGCGCGACGCCTCCCGACCCGGCGGCGCTCGGCCGCATCGCCGGGTACGGGTCGTCTCCCACCGTGACGTACGAGGGGCAGGGGATCTACTTCCTGGACAAGGTGCGCCCCGGCGTCTGGCGCCTCGAGGTCTACCCCGACGCCGTGCCGGTGCGCGACCCGTTCGAGCCGCCCAACCCCGGCAAGATCGTGACGCGCGCCATCCGCCGCGCCTGGCCGATGACGATCACGCTCCCGGACCTGGGCACGACCTTCACCGTCCAGCCGCTCGCGGCCGGCAACGCCACAACGGAGCACGCCGCGGCGGGCCGGTTCACCATCACGCCCGGCGTCTACGTGTTGAGCGCTGCCGGGCCCGTAGACGTCGCGACGTTGCCGGCGGTTGTCGGCCGGGTCGGCCTGTCCGAGTACCATGCGCCGCCGACCGATTCGCTGCCACCGTCGGCGCAGCCGTTGGCGCCTCCGGAGGTCCTCGCCGGCCGGGATGCCGAGCTCCGAGCCCAGGTCGTGGACGTGACGCCGCCGGACTCGGTCGTGCTCTATTTCCGGCCCACGGCTGCCGGGTTCTACCGCGGCTACGCCATGCAGCCGGCAGGCGGCTACGTCTACTCGGCGACCCTCCCCGCGGCGGCGCTGACGGAGGGGTTGTACGACTATGTCGTGACGGTCTTTCGCGGCACATCCGCTCTGACTTTCCCGAGCGGTCTCCCGCTCAGACCGTGGGAGTGGGACTACTACGGGCGCGACACATGGCAGCTGAAGGTGGTCGGCCCGCGGACGCCCCTCGCGCTGTTCGAGCCAGGGGAAGATGCCGTGCGCCTCGCGTTCAGCCGCATCGGTGACGCGGGGCGTCGCGGGCTCTTTCGTCTCGGCATATCGGGAGTCACCGAGCGCCCCGTCTTCCACCTCGAGCTGCCCGTGCGGCCGAACGGCGCGGCGCTCGAGGATTACACGGCTTCACTGGTGATCAGAGATCGGATCGCGGCCCGCCAGGCGACCAGCGACAGCACGAGCGTGATGACGGTGCGCCTTCGTGGCCTCGGACTCCGTCAGGTGTTGCACATCACGCTGGTCGAGGATGACGGCACGAGCTGGAGCGCGACGGTTCCCGTCGACATCGCGTGGAGCGAGCGATCGTTGCCGCTCTCGGCGTTCACCATCGGCCGCGCCGTCCTGCTCCCCGAGGGATTTCCCGGCGAATGGAACTACTGGGTGGGGCCGGCGCAGGGCCGAGGCGGCGCCGGGGATCACGTGCAGCTCGGCCATGTGGAGCGCCTGCAGCTGTCGCTGCGGCGCGAGGAAGGTGTCGCTGTAAGGGCCGGCGGCTATGGCGTGGAAGTCGAGTGGATCAGGCTCGATCCAATACGGTGAGCTCGGAAGTCCATTTCCAGTCCGCAACTGAATATCAGTGGTGCACCGTCGCCGTGCTGTTGAGCAGATGCTCCGCGATCTCGAAATCCACCACGTCCCCGGGCGCGAGCAGCAGCTGCCCCGACCTGACCGGGGACTCGGTGCCTACGGGTTGGGCCACGAACTCCACCGGACCGTTGCCGATCATCGACTGGCGCAACACGAAATGGCTGGCGATCCCCGGATGCACCGTTCCCATCCGGTAGGTGATCCCGGCGCCCACGGCGATGACGTCCACGGGAAGCGTGTAGTGGTTGATGACGTTCACGTGCACCGGACTGTCCACCGGACCCGTATCGGCGTCCGGGCGGCGGTGCGCGCAGGAGACGCCGGCCAGGAGCAGCCCCGCCATGAAGAACCGCGATCTGCGTGGCATCTGGTTACCGTCCCTCGCACAGGAGCACGAGATCGAATGGGGTCGTGAGTGAGACGCTGTCGCCGGCGACCGTAGCCCGCTCTCCTGAATAGGCGTCCACCAGCGCGGTCCCGTCGGGGAACACCCCGAAGACGGGGATGGTCTTGAAGCCCTTGTCCTGGCCCAGTGCCACGATCACGCGATCGTGGACGCCGTTCGTGTCGAGCGTCCGGCTGAAGATGTACGGCTCCGCCTGGAGCAGGCGATGCACGCCGGCCCCCACGGCGGGGTGGTCGCGGCGGAACCGGCCCAGCTTCTGCCAATGTCGCAGGATTTCGGTCGTGGGGCCTCCTGCTGCCAGGTCCTGCCAGTTCATGGGTGAGCGCAGGTTGGCGTCGCCCGCGGTGCCGGGGACCCGGAGCGGGCGAGCCAGCTCGTCTCCATAGTAGATCTGGGCGCCGCCCGGGGCGAGCAGGAGACGCGTCCCGGCATCGAAGGGTCGTTGGCGGTCCGGATCGTAGGGCGAGCCGTCGTCGTGCGAGCTGACATAGTTGAGGATCGCGACTCCGCGCAGCCTGCCGTGGAGAGCGCCCGAGTACCTCGAGAAGAGCGAATCCAGCGGCCAGGCCGCGTCCCGCTTGAAGGCGAAGTTGATGAGCGCGTCGTAGCCGTGGGCGAAATAGTCCACGCGGCGGTCGCCGAAGTCGTACGAGCGTCCCTGGCTCGGATCCCACCCGTACACCTCTCCTACCATGTAGAAGGGGAGGTCGTCCAGGACCTGCGCCGGATGCGCTCGCTTCCAGTCGGCGAACGCCCGCCCGGCCTCCAGCTTCAACTCGGCGCTGACCGTCTCTCCGAAGTGCTTCGCGGTGTCGATGCGGTAGCCGTCGAACCCGAA
>DATGDE010000217.1:0-1894 GCA_035311125.1 Gemmatimonadales bacterium | reverse complement strand
GCTTCTCGTCCTGTCTGGATGAGACCGCCGCGGGCGCCGACCTCGTCCTCCCCGATCTGCATCCGCTCGAGCAATGGAATGACAGTCGGCCGCGCGCAGGCGTGTACGCCCTGCAGCAGCCCGCGATGATGCCGGTCTTCGACGGTCCCCGTCAGACGGGCGATGTCCTGCTGCAGGTCGCGGGCACGCCCGGCACGTTCAAGAGCTATCTCGAGCAGAAGTGGTCCGCGCTGCACACGCGTCTGGGCGGCCGCGCGGCGGAGACGTTCGACGACTGGTGGCGCGAGGCGCTGCAGCGGGGCGGCGTGTACGCCGACGCGCCGACACGCGCGGTCCGGCTCGCGGCCAGCGCGCTCCCGGGATCCCCGCCGCCTGTCGCGGCGAGCGGAACGGTGATCGCGGTCGTGTTCCCGCACCCGGCGCTGCACGACGGCCGCGGCGCCAACAAGTCCTGGTTGCAGGAGCTGCCCGATCCGGTTTCCAAGATCGCCTGGCACGGCTGGGTGGAGGTCAACCCCGGGATGGCGCAGACCTGGGGGCTCTCCGACGGCGATTACCTGGTCGTGAAATCCCCGTTCGGTGCCGTCAGCGCGCCCGTCTGGATCACGCCGTCGGTGCGCCCCGGCGTTATCGCGCTGCCCACCGGCCAGGGCCACAAGGCGTACGGCCGCTACGCCAAGGATCGCTCCTTCAACGCGTTCGATCTGCTCCCTTCGGTGGCGAACGACTACGGCGGTCGGACCCACGTCGTCCCGGTGACGCTGTCGCGGACCGCCGATCATCGCCGGCTCGCGACGCTCGAGGGCACGGGCCGCGATCCGGGGTCGGAGATCGCGCAGACGCTCGCGCTGGCGGAAGCGTTGAAGCTGCACCCTGGCGACCACCGCGAGGAGGATCCGGTCCCCGACTACGCCCGTGGCGCCGTCGAAGGGTGGGCCGAGGCGCAGCGCGAGAAGGCGTCGCTCGGAAATTACGCCGGGCCCCAGCCGCGCTGGGCCATGGCCATCGACTTGTCGAAGTGCACCGGCTGCTCGGCGTGCGTCACGGCCTGCTACGCCGAGAACAACATCGCGACGGTGGGTGAGGACCTGTTCGTGCGCCGCCGCTTCATGAGCTGGATGCGCATCGAGCGCTACTTCCGGGGCGGCTCGGATGGCGCGCCGCTCCAGGCGGCCACGACGCCGATGCTGTGCCAGCAGTGCGGCAATGCGCCGTGCGAGCCGGTGTGTCCGGTGTTCGCCGCGTATCACACCCCCGATGGCTTGAACGGCCAGGTCTACAACCGCTGCGTCGGGACGCGCTACTGCGCCAACAACTGTCCCTACAAGGTGCGCTACTTCAACTGGTTCAATTACGCCGAGCCGGGCGGTGAATTCGAAGCCTGGCCCGAGCCGCTGAACTGGCAGCTCAACCCGGACGTCACCGTGCGGGAGAAGGGCGTCATGGAGAAGTGCACCTTCTGTGTCCAGCGTATCCGCGCCGCGCAACACAAGGCACGCATGGAGGATCGCACGGTGAAGGACGGCGACATCGTCCCGGCCTGCGCCCAGGGGTGTCCCTCGGAGGCGATCGTGTTCGGCGATCTGAACGATCCGGCCTCCCAGGTGCACGGCCTGGCGCAGGATCCCCGCGGTTACCACGTGTTGCAGGATCTCAACACGCGCCCGGCGATCACCTACCTGGCCCGGGTCACCGCCGGCACGGAGGCCTGAGTCAGCGATGGCACACGCCGCTCCTCCTCAACCGGCCACGCGCCCCCAGGTCACCTACGACTACGTCACCCGCACGATCGCGGGGACGCTCGGCGCGCCGGGCAAGGGCTACTTCCTGCTGCTAGGCGGGGCGGTCACCCTGCTGGCGATCGGCATCGTCTGCCTCCTGTTCCTGCTGCGCT
>DATGDE010000216.1:0-3850 GCA_035311125.1 Gemmatimonadales bacterium | reverse complement strand
GTACGCCTCGTCCTGACGCAGCGCCGCCTCCTCGAGTGGGAAACCGCGGCGTCGGCCGCTGCCCGGGCCGCAGGGCTCAGCCCTCGGGCCGGCGCGCTCCTCTTCCTCGTGGAGATGGCGGCCAGCCCCTTCATCGGCCTGATCCTGCTCGTCCTGATCCTCGCTGGCCGGCCGAGCAGCATCGAGGAGGCGGGGCCGCTGCTGGGGTTGTGGGTGGCCGCGCCGCTGGTGGCGTACTGGCTCAGCCGGCCGGTGTCGCTCGAGCGTCACGATCTTGCCCCGGAAGACCGACGCCTGCTCCGACTCATCGCCCGCAGGACCTGGCGCTACTTCGAGACGTTCATGGGCGCCCAGGACCATGGCCTGCCCGCCGACAACTTCCAGGAGACGCTGGTACCAGTCCCGACGGTCGCCCACCGCACGTCCCCCACGAACATCGGGATGGGTCTCCTCGCGGCGCTGGCGGCCCACGACCTCGGCTTCATCGGCACCGGCGAGCTGGTGCAGCGGCTCGAAGCGACGCTTTCCACTATGGAAAGGCTGGATCGCTTCGAGGGTCATCTGCTCAACTGGTACGGCACGACGACGCTGGCGCCGCTCGCGCCCCGTTATGTCTCGACCGTCGACAGCGGGAACCTCGCCGCAGCGCTCCTGACCCTGGCGGAAGGCCTGCAACGACTGGCCGGCGAGCCCCAGTCGGCAGCCCGGATCTGCGGCGGCCTGGCCGACACGGCGGAACTCGCGCGGCAGTCCCTGGAGAGTCTGGCCGACACGCTCGCCGAGCCCCGGAACGGGATGGCCGGCCTGGCCGCCGCCGTCTCGTCCATCTCGGGCGCGTTGGAGGATGCCGAAGACGCAGCGGGGAAGCTGGCGCTCGCCGCCGCGCTGGGCCCGGCGCTTTCCGAGGCGCTCGCACGGTTCGAGGGCGAGACTGAGCCGTCCCCCGAGCGGTCCGAAGTGGTCTATTGGTCGCAAGCGTTGGCGACGGGGTTGATGGCGTCGCCCCAAGACCCGGTCGGGTTTGCGACGCAGCTCGAAGCGCTGGCGCAGCGCGCTCGTGCGTTCGCCGACGGCATGAGCTTCGACTTCCTCTACGACTGGCAGCGCCAGATCTTCGCCATCGGCTATCGTCTCGAAGACGCGCAAGGCCCAGGCCGTCTCGATCCTTCCTTTTATGATCTGTTGGCGTCCGAGGCCCGCCTGGCCAGCTTTTTCGCCATCGCCAAAGGCGATGTCCCCGACGATCACTGGTTCCACCTGGGACGGTTGCTGACCAGCGTGGACGGCGCCCCCACCCTGCTGTCGTGGAGCGCCAGTCTTTTCGAATACCTCATGCCGCTCCTCGTGATGAAGAGCTACCCAGGTACCCTCCTCGACCAGTCGTGCCGCATGGCCGTGCGCCGGCAGATCGAATACGGGAAGCAACAGGGGGTTCCCTGGGGAATCTCGGAGTCGGCCTTCAATGTCGTCGATCACCACGGGACCTATCAGTACAAGGCGTTCGGCGTTCCCGGCCTGGGGCTGAAGCGAGGCCTGGGCGACGAGCTGGTGGTGGCTCCCTACGCCACCGCGCTCGCCGCGATGGTCGACCCGGAGCGGGCTGCCCAGAACTTCCGGCGCCTCGCACGGGAAGGGCTGGAAGGCCCGTACGGGTTCTACGAAGCGATCGACTACACGCACCGCAAGGCGGACGAGGGTGAGGACGCAAGCGAGCCACGACCCCATAGCTCCCGCGGCACCGTCGTTCGGGTCTTCATGGCCCATCATCAGGGAATGAGTCTGGTGGCGCTGGCCAACGCCCTGCTCGACTCCCCGATGGTGCAGCGCCTGCATGCCGATCCGCGAGTGCAAGCCACCGCGCTGCTGCTGCAGGAGCGCGTGCCGCGCCACACGCCGATCACCCGGCCCCGGCCCGCCGAGGAGACGCGGGCGGCGGCGCCGGCCGCCGCCGAGGCGGTGCGGCGGTTCCGTTCGCCCCACACGCGCTACCCGCACGCGCAGTTTCTGTCGAACGGCGCCTACACCGCCGTGGTCACCAACGCCGGGGGCGGAGCCAGTTTTTGCCGCGGCAAGGTCGTCACCCGGTATCGCGAGGACTCGGCCTGCGACCCGGGCAGCCAGTTCCTCTACCTGCGGGACGTGCGTAGCGGGTCCGTCTGGTCCGCGGCCTATCATCCCACCGACCGGGAGCCCGAAGAGTATCTGGTCACCTTCCATGCCGAGCGCGCCGTGTTCCGCCGCCGTCACGATGACATCGCGACGCAGCTCGACATCGCGGTCTCCACCGAGGACGACGTCGAAGTCCGGCGCCTGACCGTGACCAACCGGAGCGACCGGCCGCGCGAGCTCGAGGTCACGAGCTACGCCGAGATCGTCCTGGCCTCTGCCGCCGCGGATCTGGCCCACCCGGCCTTCAGCAAGCTCTTTGTCGAGACGGAGTACCTGCCCGAGAGCGCCGCGCTGATCTGCGCGCGGCGAGCCCGCGCCCAGGATGATGCCGGCGTGTGGGCGGTTCACGTACTGAGTGTGGAAGGGCGAATGCAGGGGCCGGTAGAATGGGAAACCGACCGCTGGCGCTTCCTCGGCCGGGGCAAGAGCCCCGAAGATCCTGCCGCGCTCGACGGACGTGCCTTGTCGGGCACCACGGGAGCCGTGCTCGATCCGATCGTCAGCCTGCGCCAGCGCATTCGCCTGGCCCCCGGCGGATTCGTGCGCCTGTCCTTCGCGACGGGAATGGCGGTGAGCCGCGATGGCGCACTCGCCATCGCCCACAAGTATCACGATCCCAGCGCCGCCGCGCGTACCTTCGCGCTGGCCTTTACCCAGGCGCAGAGCACGCTGCGGCACCTTGGCATCTCGAGCGACGATGCCCACCTCTTCGAGCGCCTCGCCTCCCGCGTGCTGTACGCCGACGCTTCGCTGCGCGCCGGGCCGGAGGTGTTCGGGCGCAACGTCCTGGGACAACCGGGGTTGTGGGCGCACGGGATCTCCGGCGATCTCCCCATCCTCCTGGTGCGCGTGGCCTCAGGCGCCGCGTTCCCCCTCGCGCTGCAGGTCCTCCAGGCACAGGAGTATTGGCGGATCAAGGGGCTGAGCGCGGACGTGGTGATCGTGAACGAGCATCCGGCTGGCTACGTCGACGACATCCACGTGCAGCTGGCGGCGTTGCTCGACACCGGACCCTGGGGGGCATGGAAGCACCGGCCGGGTGGCGTGTACCTGCTGCGCGGCGACCACATGACCGAGGATGAGCGGAGCCTGCTCGACAGCGTGGCGCGGGTGATCCTCGACGGTGCGCGCGGCGAGCTGTCGAGCCAGCTGGACTTGCCGTATCCCGAGCCACAATGGCGGCGGGAGCTGCCGCCGCCACCCTCGCGCCCGGTTCTCCAGGCGGGCACCCCGGAGATCGAAGCGCCCGAGCTCACCTTCGCCAACGGGACGGGTGGCTTCGCCGGCGGCGGCCGCGAGTACGCGGTCGTGCTCGACGGTGATCAGGAGACCCCCCTCCCGTGGGTCAACGTCATGGCCAATCCCGGCTTTGGCACGGTGGTCTCGGCATCGGGCTCGGCCCATACGTGGGCGGAGAACAGCCGCGAGAACCGCCTCACCCCGTTCGCCAACGACCCCGTGACCGATCCCACGACCGAAGCGCTGTTCGTGAGGGACGAGGACGGGGGCGACTTCTGGTCCCCGACACCGGGACCGACGAGAAGAACGCCCGCGAGCGGCCGATATGTGATCCGGCACGCCGCCGGCGTTTCCCGCTTCACGCATGCCTCGCACGGGCTCCTCCAGGAGCTCGCCGTCTTCGTGGACGCGCAGGATCCGGTGAAGTTCTCGCTCCTCACCC